>CAITYM010000130.1 GCA_903896615.1 uncultured Burkholderiales bacterium | reverse complement strand
TGAACTAGAGTCCGGAACTGCCTTATGTACCCATGCCTCTACACGGCTTGAGTCAATTCGTTTGGACTCATTTTCAATCCATACCTTGCCAAGTGTAGCCTCAAGGATTTGTATGGTAAGTTCCCCATCTGTAATATCTTGGCCGGGTAATATTACGCGAACTAAGAGCCCATGCTTAGTGTAGTAAAGGGTAATTTCATCAGTTGCATTCTTGAGTTGATTAAATGTAATCGGTTTATTTAAGTAGGCCTTAAATAGAGTTTGTAATTGGTTGGTATTTACTTTTAAATTACCCTTGAATTGCACATGATTGATGATGAATTTGCTTCCAACTATTTCAATCTGTGGGATCTCGTTTGGACTGAGCGCCGGATAAAGGTCGTTCTTAATTTCACTATCGCTTTTGAGCGGTGTAATTTGTAGATCTGAATGTGTAATGCTCTGCAAGATCGCACCTGCAGAGGTTTCTTGTGCAAAACAAGTCTTTATATTAAAATTTAATACTACTCCTAATAAATAAATGTATGTTTGCGCTTTGCACCTAAGTAATAATTTCATTAATAAGGTGTCTATTTTCTGAGTTTAAATTTGAAATTTATCTACTTTTGTTAATTTAAATTACCATTTAAAAAATGTTTTTTTAATACAAGAATCTACTTTAATATATGTTTTTATTATTGTCTGTATGATGGCTAACATACAAACTTGTTACTTTAGAATTTTTACTCAACTCAAGATGGCGCTTTCACTCCTCCCCTGATCAATAGCTAAGTGACTTGCTCTTCTTCCAATACACAAACTAAATCAGGCAAAACTTCAATTAAGCAAGAATTGAATGTTTCCACTCAATTTATTGCTTCGTAACCTGGTCTGGACACACTGATCAACCCTCACACTATTACTAGCCACTGTGCAGAAGCACCGAAGGTTGGTTCATCCTGCTAGAGGTCTATTAGGGCAATTCCAGTTCTGTGGTTCAAATTTTACTGTCTACTTTGATCGGCAGTGAGCCAATCACAGGAAAATTAAGTAGTGGAGTTCAATAAGAAAACACTGCCCCAAACCTCTCAAACGTTCTCGTCTGGGTTGTCGGCCGTATTTACTCAAGCGTTCAATCTATGATGATGCTTTGGTTTTGATTCAGTCCCAAAACACTGAACATTTTGTTTAAACAAACAGTTCAACAGTTGGACTTAATACATTGATTCAAAGCGTCTATATTTTGGTTGTTGCCATGGGGCTTACATCAACGGTTGCTGCATCTACGCTCCATACATCTCTGCAAGATATACAGTGCAATTTAATGAGCCCACCTGCTCAAGGTCAGTGGATTTACGTCCTTGATTGATACTAGGTAAGCGCTAACTCAGTTTCAGAAAATTTATTTTTGCTATTTGTCAAATTGGTCTTGTCCTCAAGTAGCAAATTACTCAAAGCGTTTATGTATTCCGTGATCTGATTAGTCATATATGAATTGAGCTTCGGCTTGCTTTTTTTAAGTAAAATTCTTTGTTTGATAATCTATCCTTTGCCTTTAGATCCTTGGAGCAGCATGTCTTGCGTTGATTAAAATATTTTCATAGTGGCAGAATCTAATTTGTTTTTTTTGAGGTAATCTAAAACCATGCCAATCCGTTTCAGCAAACAGTGCCAAAGTTGGTGAGGGATAGTCTTATATATCTAGGGGCTAAAGGGCAGATAATATAAAATATATCCGAGTTAACCTATAGTGGATTTGATTTGATTGAGGAAATTATGAATACTATTAACTATATTGGAATGCTATTATTAAGTTACCTTTCACTTTATGCAGCATCTCGTTCTGTTAAAGCGCATCTTAAATACAAGAATTTTCAAATCGCATTTGACACTTTTAGGCAAGGATCTTACCCGGCTGCAACTAAGAGTTGGATCAAAATGATTGTTTGGTTCTCTATTTGTGTCTTATCAATCATTCTGGTGTTTAAGGCCACACCTTAAGATTAATTAGCATGGGTGCAAAATAAGCTTTTGTATAAATATTACACGTAGTCACAAGAAAACCTAGATAGCTATCAAATGAGATATCTGGATCTGATATCTGGATCAGATATCTTATAGTTTTCTTGAAAGAGCTGATTCTCTAAATCAATTCTTCATTGTGTTTCAACTATTGCTAAGTTGTAGTTCATTACAAATAGGGGCGTGCGCCTTGGTCGATCAATTTTTGAGCAACGAGTTCGCCCATAGTTGATGCAGTATGCAAAATGTTGAGGTCCTTAGGTTCAATAATGCTTTGGTGCTCGGCGTAAATAAGCCTTGAACCCTCATGCAAATGATCCCCCCACGCGGCTCGGATTGAGAGTGTATTTTGCGTCAAAATAGCATGTGCTGCCAATGGCATGGAGCAGCTCCCCCCCATCGCACGGCTGACGCCGCGCTCTGCATAAACCCTAATCGCAGTCTCGGCATCATTTAACTCAGAAAGCACTTTCACTAAGTCGGGGCGGTTTGAGCTAATTTCGATGCCAATCGCGCCTTGCCCTGCTGCGGGTAGCATCACACTTGTATCAAATTCTGAGCGGATACGCGTTGATAAACCGAGTCTTTTTAGCCCAGCAGCTGCCAAAATGATGCCCTGGTAGTGTCCATCGTCTAATTTTTTTAAACGTGTGTCTAAATTACCTCGCAAGGGTTCTATTTTTATATCTGGCCTCATGGAGTTGATTAAAACAGTTCTTCTAAGGCTTGAAGTTCCAACCACAGCCCCAAGAGGCAGGCTATCAATACTTTCGAATTCGTTGGACACCCAAGCATCTCTTGAATCTTCACGGGGCAAGATACAAGCCAATTCAAACCCATGCGGTAATTCCATGGGAACATCTTTGAGTGAATGAACAGCTAGTTGGGCACTTCCGTTTTCAATAGCAACCTCCAGCTCTTTGATGAAGAGCCCTTTTCCACCAACTTTACTTAAGGGTTTATCTAGAATTTGGTCGCCAAGGGTCGTCATTCCCAAGAGCTGGATCTGATGGCCTCGCATCTCCAACAATTCTTTAACATGATTAGCTTGCCACAGGGCAAGTCGACTCTCTCGTGTTGCAATAGTTAATTTTAAAGACATTGGATTAGTTATAACGGTGAATTAATTCTCTTTGATTTTCTTGGCAGCGTCTATGGCGAAATAAGTAAGCACCCCGTCTGCGCCTGCACGTTTGAAGGTGAGTAGACTCTCCATCATTACCGCGTCATGGTCTAGCCAACCATTTTGTGCAGCCGCCTGGAGCATCGCGTATTCCCCCGATACTTGATAAGCAAATGTGGGAACCTTAAATGTATCTTTCACACGGCGGACAATATCAAGGTAGGGCATACCGGGTTTGACCATGACCATGTCAGCGCCCTCGGCAATGTCGAGTGCAACCTCCCTAAGGGCTTCATCCGAATTAGCTGGATCCATTTGGTATGTTTTTTTATCACTTTTACCTAGATTTTTTGCTGATCCAACGGCTTCCCTAAAAGGGCCATAAAAAGAGCTTGCATATTTTGCGCTATAGGCAAGTATTTTGGTATGAATAAAGCCGTTAGTCTCAAGGGCCTTGCGAATAGATCCGATACGTCCGTCCATCATATCGCTTGGAGCTACGATATCGACACCCGCCTGGGCTTGAGTGAGGGCTTGTTGTGTAAGAACTCTCAGGGTCTCATCGTTCAGTATGTAGCCGTTCTCATCTAATAAACCGTCCTGACCGTGACTGGTATAGGGATCAAGCGCTACATCAGTCATAACACCAAGCTCTGGGAAATGTTTTTTCAAGCTTACTACTACTTCGGGCGTTAAGCCCTTTGGATTGAAAGCTTCCCCGCCGTCCGGAGTTTTTAACTCACTGCTAATCACTGGGAAGAGAGCCATAACAGGAATGCCTAATTTGACACACTGTTCTGCGACAGGTAGCAATAAATCGAGACTCAGTCGTTCTACACCTGGCATGGACTTTACAGCCTCGCGTCTGTTTTTTCCCTCAAGCACAAACACCGGATAGATCAAATCATCTACGCTCAGATTGTTCTCACGAACCAAACGACGTGTAAAGTCATCTCTTCTTAAACGGCGTGGACGGTTTTCAGGAAATAGTGCGTGCATGGTGAATTTTTGAATTAAGGTTGATTGAATTATGTTGTCTTTTAAATGATTAAAAGTAAATTAAAGCCAATCTTTGCGAACAATAAAGTGCTTTAATAAATCATCCTCTGGCGAGCCTGCTTGTGGCGCGTGTTGATAAGCCCAACTGACCAATGGCGGCATCGATAATAGGATGGACTCTGTTCTTCCCCCAGATTGCAGTCCAAAATGAGTTCCACGGTCCCATACCAAATTGAACTCCACGTATCGACCGCGCCTGTAAAGTTGGTGCGCTCTCTCACGCTCTGAGTATGGGGTATCCATTCTTCGCTTAGCAATAGGCAAGTAGGCATTTAGGAAAGAGTCTCCAACACTCTTGAGCATGGAGAAACTTTGATCGATTCCAAGTTCTGAGAAATCATCAAAGAAAATGCCTCCAATACCTCTTTGTTCATTTCTATGCTTGAGACAGAAATAGTCATCACACCAACTCTTAAAGCGCGGATACAAGCTCTCCCCGTAAGGGGCGAGCGTGTCATGACAAATTTTGTGGAAATGAACCGCATCCTCTTCAAAACCGTAATAAGGTGTTAAATCCATTCCGCCGCCAAACCAACTTACTGGTTCATCGTTTTGTGTCGTAACGCTGATCATCCTCACATTCATATGAACAGTCGGTACATAGGGGTTGCGTGGATGAAAAACCAAGGATACCCCCATGGCCTCGAAAGGCATTCCAGCTAGATCGGGACGGTGCTGCGTGGCTGAAGGGGGGAGTTTATGACCCTTAACGTGTGAGAACCCACATCCAGCACGCTCAAAAACTTTTCCGCCTTCTAGTATTTGAGTAATACCGTTGCCTTGTAATGGCTCATTCAATGGTTTTTGCCACTCATCTGAGACAAATGACGTCCCGCCGTCTAGAGTAGACACCGCGGACATGATAGTCCTTTGCAGACTCATCAAATAATCTCTAACTTGGTTTGAATCCATTGCGTATGTTTGATACATTAATTCATAAAAATGACAGTCAAACCCAAATACGTTTGTGCATTTGGTTACAGCGTCAATTTGTGAAAACTTAAGACAGATATTTCGCACCAAAACTTATATGCGAAATAAGTTTTATGGTTTAGTAAATGACCTTTGATAAACCACTCAATCTTGGTGGTGTTCTTTGGTGGTCATGTGTAGGATAGCAGCAGCAATAGCTCCAAACGCCAAGGAGAGCAACCAAACTGCGGCAGAGGAGGCGCCGCCCTTGGATTGAAAAATAAAATGAAAGATAAAGGTGTTGATTAGGAAAATAATAATCAAGCCAAAAGTTTTAGTGCTGTGCATTTTTTTCTCCTTCAGAAAAAATTGAATTAAATAGTTTAGTTTAAAGAAATGAGTTAGGTTTACGCGGCCAGACGGTTTTTCAAGGGACCCTTAGCCAATAACTCAGGCCATCGAAGCGTAATCTTAGCTTCAATTCCCTCAGCATCGAGCTGATAGTAATTTAGGAGCTCTGCGTGATCCCCGTGCTCAGTGAATTCATCCCCAAATCCAAGTATCAGCGTATCAAGCTTGAGATTCATTTGTTGACAGGCCTCTAAGACTGCTGATCCTGCGCCGCCCGCTTTACTCCCGTCCTCAAGGGTGACAAATCCCTTATGTGTTTTTGCCAACTCGCTGATCATCTGCAGGTCCAGCGGCTTGGCCCAGCGCATATCTACAACCGTTAATCCGAGTTTTTTACCAATTATCAGGGCAGGTTGAAGTAACTGACCAAAGGCCAGTAATGCCAACTCACTGCCCGATTGTCTCAAGGCTGCTTTGCCCCACGGGAGGGGATCCAAAGTATCCTCAACCACTGCCTCAATCCCTGAACCTCGAGGGTAGCGAACTGTAACGGGACCGTTGTGTAAATAGCCGCTACTTAGCAACCTTCTGCACTCAGACTCATCGGATGGGCAAATGATGCTCATATTCGGGATGCACCTGGTAAATGCGATATCGTAGAGTCCTGCGTGGGTTGGGCCATCTGGTCCAACGATCCCTGCTCGGTCTAGGGCAAACAAGACAGGTAAATTTTGAAGGGCCACGTCGTGGATTAATTGGTCGTACCCTCTTTGCAAAAAAGTTGAGTAGATGGCAACCACAGGTTTTAGTCCCTCACATGCTAAGCCAGCTGCAAATGTGACGGCGTGCTGTTCAGCGATTCCAACATCAAAGTAGCGATCTGGAAAAATTTGGCTGTATTGAACCAACCCCGAACCCTCGCGCATGGCAGGCGTTATCGCAACCAGGCGCGGGTCATGAGAGGCCATATCGCAAAGCCATTTTCCAAATATTTGGGTGTAGGTTGGTTTAGACGGCTTAGCGGGAAGCACTCCTATTAAGGGGTCAAATTTACTTGGCCCGTGATAGGCGATAGGATCAATTTCGGCTTTGAGATAACCCTTCCCCTTTTTAGTGACGACGTGCATGAACTGAGGACCTTTTCTTTCTTTCACATCACCTAGTGTATCGATCAGCGCGGCAAGGTCATGGCCATCAATTGGGCCTGTATATTCGAATCCCATTTTCTCGAAAATGGTATTGTGATTAATGAGTTCCTGTGTTTGTTGCTCTAAGTGTTTGGCCAACGCAAAAAGTGGCGGGGCATTTTTTAAAATGTTTTTTCCCAGCTCTTTTGCATTTGCGTAAAAACGACCTCCCATTAATTGCTTTAAATAATTGTTCAAAGCCCCAACAGGTGGACTGATAGACATGTCGTTATCGTTGAGTATGACCAACAAATTGCAATCACTTGCGCCTGCATTATTTAAGGCCTCATAAGCCATTCCTGCAGTCAAAGCACCGTCACCAATAATGGCGACGCATCTGCGCTGTGATCCCATTTGTTTAGCACCCAATGCCATCCCAAGTGCAGCAGAAATGCTGGTAGAGGAGTGAGCTGTTCCAAACGAGTCGTAAACGCTTTCATCTCTTTTGGGGAAACCACTTAACCCTGATTTTTGTCTAAGTGTGCTCATTTGATCAAACCGACCGGTGAGCATTTTGTGAGCATACGTTTGATGACCCACGTCCCAGACTAACCGATCGTCTGGGGTATTGAAAACGTAGTGCAATGCGACTGTTAACTCAACAGTGCCTAGGTTTGAGCTAAAGTGCCCACCAGTTTGGGATACAAACCTAATTAGATCTGCGCGAAGTTCTTCGGCAACCCGTTCTAGTTGATCTCTCCCCAGTTTTCTCAGCAAAGCGGGCGCCTTTAACCACTGCAACAAACTCCCATCCATGAGAAGCCTTTCCTTTTTACACTGACTTGATAATTTATCGGTTTTTTTTAAATAGTCAACTGGGTGAGACACTTATTTTGTCTAAAATATATGACATTGATGTTCCCAAATTATTAAATAACCCGCGCTCAAAGGGTTTGAAGAGAGACACTAAATGACAGCTTCAATCCAAAACGATACTTTTCTACGTGCGTGTTTGCGCCAATCAACCGATTACACACCGGTATGGCTGATGCGCCAAGCAGGACGGTATTTGCCTGAGTACTGCGCGACCCGTGCGAAGGCTGGAAGTTTCATGGGTCTAGCCACTAATGTGGACTTTGCAACCGAGGTTACGCTTCAACCTTTGGAGCGTTATAAATTAGACGCGGCGATATTGTTTTCGGATATTTTGACTGTTCCAGATGCTATGGGGCTTGGGCTTACCTTCACCCAAGGGGAGGGACCCAAGTTTGCTAAGTCCGTTAGGGATGAGGCATCTGTTGCGCAGTTAGAAGTTCCAGATATGGATAAACTTCGCTATGTGTTTGATGCGGTCACATCAATTCGCCGGGCCCTTAACGCTCGAGTGCCTTTGATCGGATTTTCGGGAAGCCCTTGGACACTTGCTTGTTATATGGTCGAGGGTGCGGGCTCTGATGATTACCGCCATGTTAAAACACTCATGTACAGCAGGCCAGATCTGATGCACAAGATCTTGGCCGTCAACGCAGACGCAGTGGCTCAGTATCTGAATGCTCAAATCCAAGCGGGCGCGCAGGCCGTTATGATATTTGATAGCTGGGGCGGGGTATTGGCTGATGGGGCCTTCCAAGAGTTCAGTTTGGCTTATACCGCTAGAGTTCTTGCTCAAATACAGAGGAGCTTTGAGGGAGCCGTTATCCCCCGCATTGTGTTCACCAAAGGTGGGGGGTTGTGGTTGCAACAAATGGGTGAACTCGACTGCGAAGTTTTGGGATTGGACTGGACTATGAATTTGGGTCTAGCAAAGCAAATGGTTGGTGGGGGTGTGGGTGTAGGTACAAAGGGTAAAGCTTTGCAAGGCAACATTGACCCTAATGTGCTGTTTAGTCCGCCCTATAAAATTATCACGCAGGTTCACCAAGCTTTAGATAGTTTTGGTGCTCCGCATACGGACTACAAAACAAACGGACCTACACACATTTTTAATTTAGGGCACGGCATAAGTCAATACACACCGCCCGAACATGTGTCCGCTTTGGTCGATGCTGTGCACGAGTACTCTGGCCAACAACGCAGGAGTGTTGCACGTACTTAAATCAAGCGGAGCAATACGTTTTAACAACCCCTTAAGTGTATTGTTGCTACGCTGGTAATTTATTTCTCAATCAGATGACGCTTACAGCCTTCTAAGAAAAAGTGCTCAATAGCGTATTGAGCTTTGTCTTTTGTATCGTTGTCTTTGGAGTGCAGATCCGCTATGGCCCCGTGTATGAGTTTTTGAGTAAGGCCTTTGCTGAGGATCTCCAACACTTGGTTGATATCGTCCCCTTTGGCTAACATTTTTTTGGCTTTGGAGATTTCTAATTCACGCCACTCGTTTGTTTTTTGCTGAAGTCTTTGAATAAGGGGTACATCGTCTCTTGAGTTTAGCCAATTCAAAAAACCGTCAACACCCTCATCAATGATCACCTCTGCTTTTGAGACAGCTGCTTTTCTATTTTCTTTTCCTGTTTGCACAATATTGGCAAGATGGTCAACGGTATAGAGATAAACGTTCTCTAGCGCTTCGACCTGCGGCTCTATATCTCGTGGGACTGCTAAATCAAGCATGAACATTGGGCTGTTTCTTCGTTTCTTGAGTGCACTCTCCACCGCTCCTAGCCCAATTAGGGGAAGGGTACTGGCAGTGCAACTTATGACCACATCGAATTCATGAAATCTCTGCGGTATTTCGCTCAAAGCAAAAGCCTCAGCGCCAAACTTCTGTGCCAATTCTTGTCCATTGTGCAGGTTGCGATTGGCAATACACATGGTTTTTGGGTTTTTAGCCGCAAAATGAGCCAGACACAACTCAATCATCTCGCCTGCACCGACAAAGAGAATTGTGGTCTGCTCGATGTCCTCGAAAAGTTGACTCGCCAAACGAACAGCGGCCGCGGCCATGCTGATAGAGTGGCTACCAATCTCGGTTGTACTTCTTACTTTCTTAGCAATCGAGAAGCTTCTCTCAAAGAGTTGGTTTAAGGTCGACCCCAGAGATCCAGCTTCTCTAGAGGTTTGAACTGCTTCCTTGAGTTGCCCCAAAATTTGTGGCTCACCCAAAACCATGGAGTCCAAACCACTTGCTACACGAAAGGCATGGCGGGCAGCGTTATCGTGCTCTAGCGTATAGCCGTGGTCCTCTAATATGTTTGTGCTCGCTCCACCTAGGTTTGCAAACCATTGCTGAGTTTGTCCAATGAGTTTGGGATTGATGGCGCAGTAAATCTCAGTTCTGTTGCAAGTCGAGAGCACTGCGGCTTCAGCGTTATTGCCGAATTTATTTCTAAAGTCATTCAAGTGGACTTGAATTTGATTTGAAGCCCAAGCAAATTGCTCTCTGATTTGAAGGGGAGCTGTTTGGTGATTCAGCCCCAAAGTTAAGATGCTCATACTTTGCTTTTCTGGGCAGGGTTGAACTGGGTTTGAGGGTAACTGGCGTTATGGGCGTCATTGGCGCAAAAGTCCAATTCAGCTAGGCATACTAACCAAGCTGTGGTCTTTAGAGTGCTTTTACCTTGACGGCAGTGGGGGCGAGGGTTTGTTCCGAGCATTTTGTAAATTAATTTACTTGACAAATTAGATTGTAATGCTACATTGACATAAAATATTGTCAACAAGTATTTACACCGAGCCTGCAGAATGTCGTTTTCGGATCAAAAAGGGAGGGAATATGAATATTGAACAAAGAATTCAGTCCGCGATGGAGCGTTACTTCCGCGATCTGGTCAGCCCAAGCACCCCTCCAACCCTACGCGGCGCAATGGAGCATGCATTATTTCCGGGCGGCGCCAGGATAAGACCTCAGTTATATATGGCTGTTGCGATGGTTAGTGGGGATGACTCACCGGAGTTGACCGATGCAGGAGCAGTCGCGTTGGAGCTGATGCACAGCGCTTCTCTGGTACATGATGATATGCCTTGTTTTGACAATGCGCAAACAAGGCGGGGAAAGAAAAGCGTTCACGCAGCCTTCTCCGAGCCCGTCGCCTTGTTGACGGGTGACGCTTTGATTGTGATGGCCTATCAAGTGTTACTCAGTCAAAGCGAAAAAATGCTCTTAAGCCCTGAGCAGTCGAACCGGGTATTAAAAATGATGAGTGTGCTCAGCCAAGGTGTCGGCGTACCCCACGGTATCGTCGCTGGCCAAGCCTGGGAGTGCGAGAGCAAGGTGGATTTATGGAAGTACCAAAGATCTAAGACTGGATCATTGTTCACGGCAGCTGTTTTTATGGGGGCTATCGCTGCGGGTGCCAACCCCGAGCCGTGGCGAGAGGTGGGTGAGAGTCTTGGGGATGCATACCAAATCGCAGATGACATTCGAGATGTGGTCGGTCACTTCTCCATGATTGGCAAACCTGTTGGTCAAGATGTTGAGCATGGACGCCCAAGCGCTGCCCAGGCACTGGGATTGGAGGGTGCTAATTTAGAGTTTAAACGTTTGATTGAAAACGCTGCCAATGGAGTCCCCTACTGCGATGGAAGGGATCTTTTGCGCGCAATGATCTATAAAGAGTCGGAGCGGTTGGTGCCGCAAAAAGAATATCAAAAGTATGTCAAATTGGCCAAAATGCAAAGCTCTAAAGCTGAAACAGTTGTATGAGGATAAACGTTCCTCAAGGCGCAGAACAAGAGATGGCTTTGGCCTCCTCTGCCCCGATTAGCGCAGGGCGCACTAATGTAGGGCGCGCTAATGCACGGGACACAAGCGCTCAAGTTGCATTGGATTCCTATTCAGAGCGATTTAGGAAATCCGTCGATAGGTTAATGGCGTCTCCTGTTTTTTATCGTTTCTCAGTAAACAATATCTTTACCCGTTGGTTTGCTAAATACAGAACGCAACAGGTTTTTGATTTAATGACCGGATTCGTTAATTTTCAAGTACTTTTAACTTGTGTGCGTTACGGAATTTTGGAGCGCCTTTATGAAAATCCTTGCAACTACGAGGAACTCATCCAGCATATCCAATTGCCAAAAGATAACCTGGATCGGTTGATTTTGTCCGCACTCTCGCTTGGCCTCATAGAGAGTCGTTCCCGTAACAGATTTGGTATTGGACCACTTGGTTTACCCGTTATCAGTTACCCCGGCATCAGTGCGATGGTAGAGCACAATGCCGTGCTTTATGCAGACATGCTAGATACAGCCAAGTTGCTTCAATCGGGCAAAGCCTCTCAGATGAATGAGTACTGGCCTTATGCAAAGTACGCTATGGACGGGGATATAAATTCAGGTGCAGTCGTTGACGCTCAAAACGCAGTCGAGTCGGAAAAAGAAAAACAATTCGCTAAGTACAGCGATTTAATGTCTAACTCCCAGAACTTTGTCATAGATGAGATCACATCCGTTTATGATTTCTCTAAGCACACCAAAATGTTAGATATTGGGTGCGGCAAAGGAAGATTTGTCTCTACAGTTGCCCAGATGTACCCTGAGCTCGAATTCGCGGCAATGGATTTGCCAGAAGTCATCGCGCTCACACGACAAAATTTGTTGGATCAGCCCTTTTATAAAAGAATTAATTTAGTTGCAGGCAGTTTTAAATTAGATCCCTTGCCAAGCACAGTTGACTTGGTCACATTAGTCCGAGTCGCTCACGATCACAGCGATGAGGTTGTGCAGATGCTTTTGAAAAAAATTCACCATGCATTGCCACCCAAGGGAACCCTCTTGTTGGCCGAGCCCATGGCGAGTGCAAAAGGCGCAAAGCACGATCCTTACTTTCATTTTTACTTGTTGGCAATGGGTGAGGGCAGGCTCCGCACCCCTGAGCAACTCACGCAGATGATGTTAGAAGCCGGATTTATTCAAATTGAAGTCCTCTCGAATCCGATGTCTATGCATTCAAAAGTATTAATTGCTAAGAAGTATTAGTGTTTCTACTTATTTTTTTTCTCAAAAGTGTCAACTAAGATTGACTTATTAAATTGTAAATAAAAATATACAAGTACCCAAATGGAAGCTCAGGCCATACTCTTTGAAGGTCCCAAAAATATCAAGTTGACAAAATTAGAAGTCAACGAGATGGTTGAGGGGGATCTGGAGATCGAAGTTGCTTATACAGGCATCAGCACCGGTACAGAGCGCTTGCTGTGGGAGGGCTCTATGCCCAATTTCCCCGGTATGGGTTATCCCCTTGTCCCAGGCTACGAAGCAGTGGGACAAGTTAAAAAGAATCATTCAAATTTAGACTTCAAAACCGGAGATTTCGTATTCGTCCCCGGTGCCTATTCATTTAAGAATGTGCGCAATTTATTTGGTGGATCAGGATCTAAATTGGTAGTGCCTGCGGATAGGGCAATTGCAGTTGAGGAAAAAAATGCGCTCAACGCAACTCTTCTCGCTTTGGCCGCAACTGCCTATCACAGTGTTTCAAAGGGTGGAGCCATCAACACTGCTGAACCCCCGGATTTGATTATTGGACACGGAATCATGGGGCGCTTGCTCGCCAGAATGACCGTCGCAGCTGGTATGCCACCTCCCGTAGTTTGGGAGATCAATGCAGCGCGCATGAGCGGTGCACAGGGCTACCAAGTCATTGATCCTAGGGAAGACACCAAAAAAGATTACAAGGCCATCTACGACGTCAGTGGGGACGCTTCGTTACTTAATAAGTTGATTGCACATTTGGCCCCAGGTGGTGAAGTTGTACTGGCCGGTTTTTACACACAAGATGTCTCCTTTAACTTTGCTGCGGCATTTATGAAAGAGCCCCAAATTCGTGTTGCCGCGCAGTGGAAGCGTTGTGATTTATCGGCCGTCTCCATGCTCCTCAGCAACGGAAGACTCTCGCTAGACGGATTGATCACTAATACGAGCAATCCTGCTCAAGCGCAGGATGCTTATGAAGCCGCATTTTGCGATCCCCATTGTTTGAAAATGATCCTGGACTGGAGAAATTGATGTCAACTAATTCTGCTGAAAAAACGATTCAATTCACCAAGCGTCTAAGAGACGAAGCAAGCCATGAGCCTGAGAAAGTTCACACAGGTGAGGTGACCAAAGAAACTCAAATTATTGCTATTTACGGTAAAGGAGGTATTGGCAAGAGTTTCACGCTAGCCAATCTAAGTTACATGATGGCACAGCAAGGGAAAAAAGTGCTACTGATCGGGTGCGACCCAAAAAGTGACACAACGAGTTTGCTATTTGGGGGTAAAGCTTGTCCCACCATCATCGAGACATCGTCAAAGAAAAAATTAGCCGGTGAAGCGGTAAGCATTGGTGACGTTTGCTTTAAACGAGACGGCGTATACGCGATGGAGCTCGGTGGACCCGAGGTGGGACGCGGTTGTGGAGGCAGGGGCATTATTCACGGGTTCGAGACGCTTGAGAAACTTGGGTTTCACGAGTGGGGTTTTGACTACGTTTTACTGGACTTCCTAGGGGACGTTGTTTGTGGCGGTTTTGGGCTGCCAATCGCTCGCGATATGTGTCAAAAAGTAATTGTGGTTGGATCAAACGATCTTCAGTCACTCTATGTTGCCAATAATGTTTGCTCAGCAGTGGAGTATTTCCGCAAATTAGGTGGCAACGTAGGTGTTGCTGGAATGGTTATCAATAAAGATGACGGTACAGGAGAGGCGGCAAAATTTGCAGAGCTAGCCGGAGTGCCCGTATTAGCTGCAATCCCAGCACACGAGGACATTCGCAGAAAAAGCGCAAGTTACGAGATCATCGGCAGACCTGGTGGTCAATGGGGGCCGCTATTTGAGAGCTTGGCCAAAAATGTCGGCGAAGCCCCGCCCCAGCGTCCTAAGCCACTGACACAAGACGAACTACTCGGTCTTTTTAGTGCGGACACTGTTGGACGAAATGTAGTTCTTGAGCCCGCTACGGAGTTTGATATGAGAGGTGCGACCATATCAACAAAGCCAACGTTTGAAGTTATTTACGACGAAGTCTAATTCGTATGAATACCCCAGCCAAAACCATTCCTATTCAAAAGGTTGATGACCACCAGCCCGAGGGGGCAGCGTGCCACGCGGGTGAGAAAACACTACTTGCTGCGGCCCAAGCCGCAGGCAAAAGCGATATCTTAGAGCGCTACGCATTGGATTATCCAAAGGGTCCTCACGATCAACCGCAAAGTATGTGTCCTGCGTTTGGCTCATTAAGGGTTGGCCTGAGAATGAGTCGCACTGCAACCATCCTATCTGGTTCAGCTTGTTGTGTGTATGGGCTTACCTTTACATCCCATTTCTACGGTGCAAGAAGAAGCGTGGGTTATGTACCCTTTAACTCTGAGACCCTGGTTACAGGCAAACTGTTTGAAGATATTCGTGACTCTGTACATGCCCAGGCAGATCCAGAGAAATATGACGCCATTGTGATCATTAATTTATGTGTTCCCACAGCCAGTGGTGTACCGCTTCAACTTCTTCCAAAAGAGATCAACGGTGTACGTATCATAGGTATTGATGTGCCAGGGTTTGGTGTTCCAACCCACGCAGAAGCCAAAGACGTTCTCGCAGGCGCAATGCTCAAATACGCGCGCCATGAGATCATGAGCGGTCCGGTTCAAGCGCCCAAAAAAGGCAGACAACAAAATCCAACTATCACTCTCCTAGGGGAAATGTTCCCGGCAGATCCAATGGGCATTGCGATGATGATCGAGCCCATGAGGTTATCCGTTGGATGCAGTGTTCCAACGCGAGAGTGGCGCGAGTTGTACGCAGCCCTTGACTGTTCAGTGGTTGCCGCTATTCATCCTTTTTATACAGCCAGTATCAGAGAGTTTGAGGCAGCAGGTCGTCCCATCGTTGGTTCAGCACCTGTGGGTGTTGAGGGGACTAATGATTGGCTGCAAAACATTGGCCACAGCTCAGGCGTCTCCCAAGCCCTCATTGATGAAGCAAAAAATAAATGCTTACCCATCATCAAGAACGTTTTGTCTGAGCAAAAAATAAATGGCCGTATCACTCTTAGTGGCTACGAGGGCTCTGAGCTTATCGTTGCAAGGCTTTTGGTTGAGTGTGGTGCCGATTTAAGATATGTGGGCTCAGCCTGTCCCTCAACACCTTGGAACGCACATGACGCTGAGTGGCTTAAGTCAAAGGGTGTGCAAGTCCAATTTAGGGCCTCACTCGAACAAGATTTAGATGCTGTTCAGGCCTTCAAGCCAGACTTGGCTATTGGGACCACACCTGTTGTGCAATACGCAAAAGAGGCCTGCATACCCTCTCTTTATTTCACGAACCTGATTTCAGCCAGACCTTTGATGGGGGTCGCCGGTGCAGGATCATTGGTACAAGTTGTAAATGCAGCTATAGGTAACCAAAGTCGCTTCAATAAGATGAAAGCATTCTTTGGGGCAGTTGGTCACGGAGATTCATCAGGTGTGTGGATGGAAAAGCCTGTAGATAGGCCTGAGTTTCGTGCAGAAAACAAGCGCCAACTTGAGAAAAAAATCAAGCTACGCAAAGCACAGGAGATGGGTTAATGTTTGTCATTGATCATGACCGCGCTGGCGGATATTGGGGCGCTGTGTATGTTTTCACGGCTATCAAGGGACTGCAAGTCGTTATTGATGGACCTGTAGGGTGTGAGAACTTACCGGTCACCTCTGTGCTGCATTACACAGATGCGCTGCCCCCTCACGAGTTGCCGATTGTCGTAACTGGGTTGGCAGAGGAGCAACTCGGACGCGAGGGTACAGAGGGTGCAATGAAACGTGCTCATGCCTCATTAGATCCCGATTTACCTGCTGTAGTTGTAACCGGCTCTATTGCCGAGATGATTGGGGGCGGGGTCACACCTGAAGGTACAAACTTATTGCGCTTTTTGCCACGTACCATCGATGAAGACCAGTGGCAATGCGCAAATCGGGCGATGTTTTGGCTCTGGAGTGAGTACGGACTCAAGAAGGTGCCAAAACGTGTTCGAAAAGAGGGCGATAGGCCTCGCGTCAATATCATTGGCCCTAGTTACGGAGTTTTCAACTCACCCAGTGATGTTGCTGAAATAAAGCGCTTGGTTCAGGGGATTGGCGCAGAAATCAATATGATCTTTCCACTGGGATCACACTTATCCGATGTATCTCGCTTGGTTGAATCAGATGTAAACATTTGCATGTACCGAGAATTTGGTCGTATGCTTTGTGAAGCACTTGACCGCCCCTATCTGCAAGCTCCAATAGGGCTGCACAGCACGACTCTTTTTTTGAGAAAGTTAGGCGAGATGTTGGGTCTGGATCCAGAGCCGTTTATTGAGCGTGAACGTCACACGACTTTGAAGCCGGTTTGGGACCTTTGGCGCTCAGTGACTCAAGATTTCTTTGCAACAGCTAGTTTTGCTGTTGTTGCCAATGAGACTTATTCCCGCGGACTCAAACACTTTCTTGAAGATGAGATGGGCTTACCTTGTCGTTTTTCAGTGCCTCGATTACCGGGTCAAAAAACAGATAACGAAGCTGTGAGGGAGTTGGTACGCAGTCAAACGCCTCTTATTCTTTTTGGTAGCTATAACGAAAGAATGTATTTGAGTGAGCTTGCATCTCGCGGCCCCATGAAGCCTTGCTTTATTGCGGCTTCGTTTCCAGGTGCGATTATTCGTCGTCACACTGGTACGCCTTTTATGGGTTACAGCGGTGCGACCTATTTGGTTCAAGAGGTTTGCAATGCATTGTTTGATGCGCTCTTTAATATTTTGCCGCTCGGTACTGAGATGGACAAGGCAGAGTCCACACTGTCTAGAGGAGTGGTTGCGCCTTCACAACTGCAATGGAGCGAGGAGGCTCAAGAGCTACTCAGGCAATGTGTGAGCGCACAGCCCGTACTCATTCAGATCTCTGTGGCTAAAACTCTTAGAGATACAACTGATAGAGCCGCTCAACAGGCAAACGAAATCCAGGTCAGTGCTGAGCGTTTGATGCTGACTGCAAAGACATTGGGTATGGCCCCTGCACCTAACTCAAAACCTGTTGGGCCAGTTCCAACCCCAACAAACGCAGCTCAAACAGGTACGGGCGTAGCAGCATGAACCAGCAACTCAACGAATTCAATGGATTGTCTTTGAACGCATTCAAGCTCGAATGCACAAAGGCAATCTGGACCCAATGCAGCAACGTCTTGTTGCGGCTGCCCAGGGTGCGCGGGCTGAGCGCGTCGATGGTCTTCCAGGCCACTTTCATAAAGAAGGAGCATTCATATGTCTAATCGGAATTCAATATCCGGACTGACCGATGAGGAAGCTCAGGAGTTCCACCATTACTGGGTCCAAGGATTAGTGGGGTTTACAGCGATAGCTGTTATTGCCCACATGTTGGTCTGGGCATGGCGGCCCTGGTTCTAAGTCAGAGCAGGTAAGTGTTTTTAAATTAGGAGTTACTGCCATGTCAGAAATGATGAATGAAACCAATAGTGCATTTTCTCTCACAGAGAAGATGAGTGATTTGTTGATCTTTGTACCGTGCTTTGTTCTTTTGCTTGTTGTTGCTTTGCTTGGCCAAATGGTTGGCATTCATTGGCGCAAATGGTTGAGTGGGGCTGAGGATTCTCAAAACATTTTTATTGGAATCAAATCGGCAGTATTCACCTTTATGTCTCATATCAACTAGGAGAAAGCCATGTGGAGAATTTGGCGTCTGTTTGATCCCTTAAGAGCAATGGTTGCTCAGGGAATTTTTCTTTTTGCACTAGCAGCAATGATTCACCTCATTTTGCTAAGTACAAATCGCTATAACTGGTTCGATGGACCTAGAAAGCCGGCACCGGCTGCGGCGCAAAATGCGCCAATGCCAGCGCCAGTGGCAGAAAAGTCCTGATAAAGGTTAGCGTAGAGAAGAGTGCAGGTGCCATTGGTTAAGTTGCAAGGCAAGACCTTTGACACCTGTATTTAGAAAGTGTTTGTGTTTATATCTGCCTTAAGAGGCACAGGAGGGCTCGAAGATGGCCATGCTGAGTTTTGAGAAAAAATACCGAATTCGTGGTGGCACTTTAATTGGTGGCGACTTGTTTGACTTTTGGGTAGGTCCGTTTTTTGTGGGCTTCTTTGGAGTTACGACATTTTTTTTCTCAGTACTTGGAACTGCTCTCATTTTGTACGGTGCAGCAATGGGGCCTACTTGGAATTTATGGCAAATCAGTATTGCACCACCTGATTTGTCCTATGGACTCAAAATGGCGCCAATGCTTAAGGGCGGGTTGTGGCAGTGGATAACTGTTTGCGCCTTGGGTGCATTTGTCTCCTGGGCGTTAAGAGAGGTTGAAATTTGTCGCAAACTGGGAATGGGATACCACGTTCCCTTTGCTTTTAGTTTTGCGATATTTGCCTACTTTACGCTTGAGGTTATTCGCCCTGTGTTGATGGGTGCTTGGGGGCACGCTTTTCCCTACGGCATCTACAGTCACTTGGACTGGGTGTCCAATGTAGGCTATCAGTATTTGCATTTTCACTATAACCCTGCGCATATGATTGCAGTGACCTTTTTCTTCACTACCACTTTTGCGCTCTCACTTCACGGTGCTTTGGTTCTCTCGGCCACGAATCCAAAGGCCGGCGAAGTTGTCAAATCTCCTGAGCATGAGGATACCTTTTTTAGAGATATTGTGGGCTACTCAATTGGAACCCTTGGGATTCACAGGCTTGGATTATTTTTAGCTCTTGCTGCAGTATTTTTCTCAGCAGTTTGTATCGTTATCAGTGGACCTTTTTGGTCCAGAGGATGGCCAGAGTGGTGGGGATGGTGGTTGAACATGCCAATTTGGCATTGAACCCGTAATCTCTTCAGTAAAGATTGATTTAAAAATCAATCATCAAACACCAGGATAAAAGATTTAAAGGAATTAGAGTATGGCTCAATATCAAAACCTGTTCACTGCCGTACAAGCGACGGGACCCGTGAGTGAAGGTATACCTCTACCCAAGGGAAATGATCCCCGCTTGATAAAACCTTTTTTCTTGCACCTTGCTGGACGTTTAGGGAACGCACAGATTGGTCCTGTTTATTTAGGAAGCGTGGGTCTTGCGTCTTTGGTGTTTGGGATTTTGTCCTTCAACATTATCGGTATGAACATGTTGGCCTCTGTTAACTTTAGTCCTGTTCAATTCGTTAGACAACTCTTTTGGTTGGCTCTTGAACCACCCGCTCCAGTTTATGGACTTCATATGCCCCCGCTTAATCAGGGGGGGTGGTGGTTGATTGCAGGTTTGTTTTTAACTATTTCAATTCTTTTGTGGTGGGTTAGAACATACAGACGCGCTAGGCAGCTAGGGCTGGGTACCCACGTTCCCTGGGCTTTTACGGGTGCAATATGGCTTTTCCTCGTACTCGGATTTTTTAGACCCGTATTGATGGGCTGTTGGTGTGAGGCTGTGCCATTTGGAATTTTTCCTCACCTAGATTGGACTGCGGCGTTCTCGCTTCGATACGGAAATCTTTTCTATAACCCCTTTCATGCACTATCGATTGTTTTTCTGTACGGCTCAGTGTTGCTCTTTGCCATGCACGGAGCAACTATTTTGGCTGTAGGTCGTTACGGGGGTGAGCGCGAAATTGAACAAATCGTAGATCGAGGCACTGCATCTGAGCGTGCAGCTCTATTTTGGCGATGGACGATGGGCTTTAACGCCACCATGGAGTCGATTCACAGATGGGCTTGGTGGTTTGCAGTTTTGTGTCCTTTAGTGGGTGGAATTGGAATTTTGCTAACCGGGACAGTAGTCGATAACTGGTATCTGTGGGCCGTAAAACACGGTGTAGCTCCACCGTATCCCCCCGTTTTTCCTAATGTGGTTGACCCTGCAACCCTACAAGGAGCGAAACCATGAGATCTATCATGATTAAAATTCTCCACCTTGCAAGCCTAGGTTTGTTGCTTTTGTTGTCAGGGTGTGAGCGCCCTCCCATGGACAGCATCCAACACGGATACCGCGGAACAGGTATGGTGGAAATATACAACCCCAGAATTGTGGAGGCGAAGGCTGAAAATAACGCTGTCCCGTTTGCACTGCCGCCGGCTCCAACTGATGGACCCCGGGCAAGCCAGGTTTACAAAAACGTACAAGTCTTAGGTGGCCTGTCCTCGGCACAGTTTACCCGTCTTATGGTGTCGATGGCCTCTTGGGTTGCTCCTAATGAGGGCTGTGTTTACTGTCATAACCCTGCCAACTTTGCAGAGGACAGCAAATACACCAAAGTGGTTGCTAGGCGAATGATCCAAATGACACAAAATCTGAATGTCAATTGGACCAGCCACGTTGCAAATACAGGCGTCACTTGTTATACCTGTCACCGCGGCAACAACATACCACAGCAAGTTTGGTTTAAACGTGATGTAACCCCCGCTGGTGCAAACTTTATCGGGGACAAGGCGGGTCAAAATGAACCCGCTTTGAGTGTGGGACTCTCCTCATTGCCTAACGATCCTTTCACACCCTTTTTGTTAGGCGCGCAAGATATAAGAGTGGGCGGGGTAACCGCACTGCCTAATGGCAATAAACACTCCATCAAACAAGCCGAGTGGACTTACGGATTAATGACCCATATGGCTACATCGCTTGGTGTAAATTGCACATATTGTCACAACACCCGTACTTTTTCGAGTTGGGAGGGGAACCCGCCTCAACGAGCTACGGCGTGGTACGGTATTCGCATGGTGCGAGACTTAAACCTTACCTATATGGAGCCGCTGCAGAGTACTTTTCCCGCACACCGACTGGGCGAAACTGGAGATGTCGCAAAAGTTTATTGTGCAACCTGTCATCAAGGCGTATATAAGCCGTTGAATGGTGCGCAAATGGCCAAAGATTACCCCGAGTTGAAAGCAATCACTGCAGGCAATCTTGATGCAAAGGTGGCTAAACGCTAGGTTTTGTAAATGATGTTGGGCAATAGGCATAAGCCGTATTTGTCAATAGCCAATAGCCCAACATCAGTGTTTGCAATAAATACTTCAGAAAACCTTTTGTAATGACATTAATCATCTTGGTCTCGCGTCAAGTCTTCACTTAGGATTTGCCCGTGTTGTTCATGATCAATACCTAGCATGCCAACACTTCAAAATAACACACACACCTCGCCTTCCACACTAAATGGTGTTGTGGTTATATTGTTATTTGACTTTTTGCCTCAGTACCGATCATGGGCATGGTTGAGGCTCGTACAAGGGACGAATCATTTTTACAAAACCCTACCAGGACTTTTATTTGCAAAAGTAATGGGCTCTGGTGAGGACGGCGGATTTGGTCTTAGGCCAAGTTCAACACA
Source organism: uncultured Burkholderiales bacterium (assembly GCA_903896615.1). Lineage (GTDB taxonomy): Bacteria > Pseudomonadota > Gammaproteobacteria > Burkholderiales > Burkholderiaceae_C > Limnohabitans. The sequence continues at coordinate 43,786 of CAITYM010000130.1, read as the reverse complement.
CCAAGGCTTGATATTTGTATTCGATGGGATTAAGAATGCCACCAATTATTTGAATAGCTCAGAGTTGCTGTTCTATCAAGAGAAAGCTCGTGAATGGTGGCAAGGGCTCATGGCAGTTAATTCTTGTCGAGGTTCTTGGAGCAACCAGTCGTGGGCAAGTAGAAGCGTTTTAGATAAGGCCCCCCCAACTGAGCATATAGGACCTGTGGCCTCACTCACCCGGGGGAGTATTCGTGCTACGAAAGCGGTTTCATTTTGGCGTTACGCACCGCCCGCTCAAATCGATTTAGAGCAAGCGCAGGGTTGCCAATTAGCAATAGGATTAGGCGAAGCGCCTTTGCTAAGACAGTGCACGTTCAGTTTGTGGAGCAATACCGAGGCTTTAATCGATTATGCTCATCAAGGTGCGCACCAAAGAGCAATAGCTGCTGCAAAGAAACACTCTTTTTTTACTGAGTCTATGTTTGTTCGCATGCAAGTTCTGCACATGCGTGGGCAGTGGAAGGGCCGACAATTTAACTCAACCAGTCGTGTTTTTGAAGAAAATACTATTATTGATCATACCGCGTGAAATCGTAGCATGAACACTCATACCACTTCATCACCACTTCCAGTTAATAGATTGAATGCTACTTCTTTAAATAGTAGTTTAAAGAGCAGTTTGAATAGCGGACCAAAAGCTGTTGTCATCGGCGCTGGTATGGGCGGCTTGGTGAGCGCTTTGTTACTAGCAGATGCTGGTGCTCAAGTGACGGTGCTAGAAACGCATGCGGAGTGCGGCGGCAAAATGCGACAACTCAGACCCTCTGCTCAAGGCAAGCAAACAGACGAATCACTTGGAATAGACAGTGGACCAACTGTGCTCACCATGAAGTGGGTATTTGAGGAGTTATTCGCAGCTGTGGGAGCGAACCTAGACACAGAGCTTGTGCTCAAAAAGCTTCCAGTTTTAGCGCGTCATGCTTGGAGCGCAGATGCAGGCGAGGAGCAACTCACACTTTATGCAGATGCACTACAAACCCAAGAGGCTATTGGCGAGTTTGCTGGTGCAGCAGAGCTTCACAGGTTCAACCGATTTTGTCGCAGTGCCAAAGATTTATACAAAGCTCTAGAGGGCCCTATCATACGAGAGGCATCACCGAGCGCTAAAAAACTTGCCTTTGCACTTGGCCCCAGAGGTCTGGCTACGCTTGCAAGCATAGGGCCTATGCGCAGTTTGTGGGACAGTTTAGGTGGATACTTTAAGGACCAAAGGTTACGCCAGTTGTTTGCTAGGTACGCCAGTTACTGCGGCTCTTCACCTTGGAGTGCACCAGCGACGTTAATGCTAATCGCTCAGGTTGAGATGGACGGTGTTTGGTCAGTAGAGGGGGGAATGAGGGCTCTTGCAAAAGCCATTGAGAGACTTTGTATACAGCGCGGGGTAGAGTTCAAATATCAGACTCGGTGTAGCTTGATTGAGCTCAAGGATGGTGCTGTTAGCGCTGTTCAAACCGATCGCGGCGATAGATTTGGTGCAGACTCAATTGTTTTTAACGGTGATATACAAGCTCTTAGTTCAGGTTTGTTAGGAGTTAGTGTCAAAGCACTCATACCCTCAACAGATGTTAAAGCTGAGCGATCGTTATCAGCGGTAACTTGGAGTATGAAATGCAATGTCAAAGAACACCGCTTTAATCTTGACCGACATAATGTATTTTTTGAAAACAATTATGCAAATGAATTCAAAGATATTTTTGTAGATCAAAAACTACCCGCTACACCAACTGTCTATGTGTGTGCTCAGCAGCGTGGACTCGAGAGGGTCTATCAAAGCAATGAGCAAATCAACGCAGATGAATCTATTTTTTGCCTTATCAACGCACCAGCTACCGGGGATAGGCACGCATTAACAAAACAGGAGTTAGAGGCATGCAAGGCAGTAACCTTTTCTTTAATGAAACGCTGTGGTCTGGAGTTAGATCTTCAGACAGCTCAAAGTATTCAAACGCTTCCAGAGAATTTTCATCAGCTGTTTCCAGCAACCGGGGGAGCCCTTTACGGGCAGGCAACACATGGATGGATGCAGGTGTTTGCCAGGGCGCAGGCCAAAACACCTATCAAGGGGCTATTTCTAGCGGGGGGGAGCGTACACCCAGGACCCGGGCTACCCATGGCGGCGATGTCCGGGCGCTTGGCGGGCGCAGCAGCGATGGATCACCTCGGTTTGATCAAGAGGTAACTTCTGGGGGTTATCTTTGGTGGTACGTAGATGCCATGAGCGATGATGGACAGTACGGATTAAGTTTGATTGCTTTTGTTGGAAGTGTTTTCTCTCCCTATTACGCTAAAGCTATTCGCAGGGGTATGAATCCACTGCCCATAAATCACTGTGCACTCAACGTAGCTTTGTATACGCCAAAGGGAAAGTTTTGGAGTATGACCGAGCGACCACAGGGGAGTGTTATCAGGAGTCAGAGTGAATTCGTGATTGGGCCTTCATGTGTTCATTGGGATGGCCAAGCTTTGCATATTGATATTAATGAGTGGTCCGTACCTATACCCAGGAGAATTAAAGGCAGAGTCAGTGTCTACCCTGAGCAGCTCTTTAATTTTTCAACTCCTTTAGATCCACAAGCACATCACCACTGGGGACCTATTGCTCCGAGTTCAAGGGTAGTGGTTAAACTTACCCACCCTGAACAGTCTTGGAGTGGTCACGCATATTTGGATTCAAATGAAGGCACTGAGCCCATTGCAAATGCATTTACAGAGTGGGACTGGAGTAGGGGGCATATGTCTGATGGATCTTGCGCAGTGGTCTACGACTGCCAGTTCCATCAGGGAAAGGACCATGTGTTAGCACTCAGGTTTTTAAAGAACGGCGAAATCAAGAGCTTTGAGGCGCCGCAGCGCAAGGCGATGCCTAAAACGGCTTGGGGTATAGCCAGACGTCTAAGGAGCGAGGATTCTCTTGGGACAATCACTCAACTGGAGGACACACCTTTTTATCAGCGAGCAGTTGTTCAAAACCGTTTGATGGGGGAGGGGGTTAAATCCTTTCACGAAACTTTAAACGCAAATCGTTTTGCTACAACATGGGTACAAGCTTTGTTACCCTGGAGGATGCCCAGGGTCTCCAGTCCTTGTGCTACAAGAGGGTAGTTGAGAGGTCTTGCGGTCTTATTCACAAAATACTAAAAGTTACACGCGATTGAAAGATTGTTTGTTTAGAATTAAGGTTGAGTTCATGTTTTATTTAAGCACGTGCTTGTATAAATAATTATGAATTTCTCCAACCTTTTTGATCAAAGAGTTTGAAATAAAAAGCGAGTCATATTACTCAACTAACTTAAATGGTGCTCCCTATGAATGAGTTACATAAAGTCGTAATTGTTGGTGGCGGTGCTGGAGGCTTGGAGTTGGCAACCAAGCTTGGAGATACTTTAGGGAAATCTAAAAAAGCTCATATCACTTTGGTTGATAAAAATAGAACTCATATTTGGAAACCCAAATTACACGAGATCGCAGCTGGAAGTATGGATTTTGGCGATCACGAGGTGAACTATATTGCACAGGGGCATTGGCATAATTTTACTTTTCGTATTGGAGAGATGAATTTTATTGACCGTTCTAAAAAAGAGGTCCATTTATCACCTTACTTAGATGAATCCGGAGTAGCGGTGACCCCTTCCCAGTGTGTAAGCTACGATACATTGGTGATTTGTGTGGGCAGTCTGAGTAATGACTTTGGAACCCCAGGCGTTAAAGAATATGCGCTGAGACTTGAAAACCAAAGCGATGCAAAGAATTTTCACGCCAAAATGGTCAACGCATGTATCAAGGCTCATTACCAGCCAGAGTCTATACATGAGAGTCAATTGCATGTAGCAATCATTGGTGCTGGTGCAACAGGGGTTGAGCTTGCCGCTGAACTTAGCAGGACGACTCGTGAAGTTGTCTCTTACGGCTTAGACAGAATTGATCCTCAAAAAGATATAAAAGTAACGGTCATTGAAGCCGCGCCCAGAATTTTGCCTGCTCTAAGCGAACAACTCTCCAGTGCAACACAGACTTTACTGAACAATCTTGGGGTATCTGTTTTAACCAACTCTTTAGTGAGTGAGGTCTCCCCAAACGGTGTAAAACTAAAAGACGGTCGCACTTTAAGTTCTGAGTTGGTTGTTTGGGCCGCTGGAGTGAAGGCGGCTGATTTTCTGAAAAATTTAGATGGACTCGAGACTAACCACATCAATCAATTGATTGTTTTGCCAACTCTTCAAACCAACGTGGACGAGAGTATTTTTGCAATAGGCGATTGTGCTGCTTGCCCTTGGCTTAATGCAAACAAACACCAAGATAAATTTGTGCCCCCAAGAGCTCAGGCTGCACATCAGCAGGCCTCGCATATGGTCAAGCAGATAAGACTGCGTATGGCTGGTAAAACTTTGAAGCCTTATTATTACAGAGATTTTGGCTCCCTTGTATCACTGGGAGAGTTCAGTACTGTTGGAAGTATGATGGGAGGACTCATTGGCGAGAACATGATGATACAAGGCTATTTTGCAAAAATAATGTACTTGTCCTTATACAAAATGCATGAATTCGCTTTGCACGGATTCTTTAAAGTCTTCTTAGATACCTTGGCAAGGCTAATCACCAAAAGAACTGAGCCACATGTAAAGTTGCACTGAGATTTTTTCTCAATCTATAGGACGAATTATTAACTTCTTAGATTTAAGGATCGCTAGTGAATTAAGAGTTTGCGGTATTGCTAGTACGGCCAAAATTTTCAAATGATCCACCACTTTGTTGCCCTAAAGATCTACTAATCTGTTGCTCTTGTTCTTCCAGGCGGCGTTCAATTAATTCTAAAACCCATTCAACGCGTTGAGGAAAACCACGATTGGGAAAACCCTCGTGCCGTAGGTTATAAATTGCGCAGTGTGCTTCACAGGCATCAACCAAGTAGGCAATTGCACCTAACGCAGCTGGTGGTGATTTGGGTATGGTAATCCACGGCGCTTGAATTTTTGCTTGAATCAATAACCACAGTTTTCTGCTGAAGGGTACAACGCTTCGTTTGGTAATTGAATCGCAGTGATCGGCTCTAAGGTATTGTCCAATTTCTGCGTAGATTAAACGAGCTGCAAAAATCGCAGCCCTGAATTCGGGCGCTAAGTCAGCAACTCCAACGCTAGATTTTTTATAGAGACGATCAGCCTCGCTGAGTAATTTAGACACTACATTTTGTATACCTTCATTAAAAATAGGATTTTTTAACCACTCCTCATGATCGATGCCCTCAGCTTGAAGCCAATCTAGTGGTAGATACAGTCGGCCATTTCTTGCATCCTCGCCAACATCTCGCGCTATGTTGGTCAGTTGCATGGCAACACCTAGTTCGCAGGCACGAGCAAGCGTGCTTGAGTTTCTAGCCCCCATAATCCAACTCATCATCGCGCCCACGCTGCCAGCAACGCGAGCGCCGTAGTCATGTACTGCTTCAATATTCGGATAAAGCCTGCCCTGCGTATCCCACTTAAATCCGTCCATCAATGCGTCTAATAGAGACCTGGGTAATTTGAACTGGTGAACGACATGTGAAAGTGCGTGGTCTTCAATGAAGTCCATTGGCTGTTGTGCATAAATTAAATCAAGTCGTTGGCTAAGCTCTTCAAGGCTTTTAGAGGCACACTGTGAGTTATCAACCAAGTCGTCTGCAACACGGCAAAAAGCATAAAGCGCAACAGAGGCCTGGCGGACACGTTTGGGCAGAAGTCGACTAGCGGCAAAAAAAGTTTTTGATCCGCCTCTCATGAGTGCAACACACTCATCAAAGTCACGTAAATTTACTTTATTTTTATCGTAGGGTTGAAGCATGAGGAATGACCTTCTCTAAGGCTTTAGCTGACATTAGAACGCCTGGGACGCCTGCACCTGGATGCGTACTTGCACCTACCATGAACAGACCTGCAATGTCCTCACTCCTGTTGTGTGGACGAAATACTGCGCTTTGTGTGAGTAAGGGCTCAAGACCAAAACCTGCTCCCTTGTAGGAGCAAAGGCGGTTCTGGAAATCCAGTGGTGTGGTCACTTTTGACGTAACAATGTGTTTACCTAAGTCCTTTAATACGGTGGACTCAAGGTGCTCTTGAATAGAGCGGCGGAATTGTTCGCTTTTTTCAGGCCAATTGGTATGGCTGTCCAAGTTGGGGACCGGAGCTAGTGCATAAAATGTATCGCAGCCAGCAGGGGCAAGTGAGGGGTCTGTTGCTGTTGGTCGGTGTAGGTAGAGGCTAAAGTCATCTGCTAAGTGATGTTTTTTGAAGATATCATTTAACAACTCTTTGTACCGCTTGGTTAAGAGCATCATGTGATGTGGCACATCAGGGTACATTTTGTTGGTTCCAAAATACCAAACAAAAAGTCCCATTGAATACTGACCTTTGTCAATACGTGAATCTTTCCAGTGTTTACGGTGCTCTGGTGCAATGAGATATTTGTATGTCCATGCTGAATCGGTATTGCAGACGACGATATCAGAGTTGAGCCTCTCGCCCGGCTCCTTTTCACTGATTGCTTTAAGCTCAACACCGCAAGCATTACCGTTTTCAATTCGAATTTGTTTAACCGCAGAGTTGTACCTAATTTTCACGCCAAGTCCATGCAAAAGTCCTGCTAGACCTTTGACAATTGCCCCTGTTCCTCCCATCGCAGAGTGCACGCCCCAAGTTTTCTCAAGCGAATGTATCAGTGAGTAAGCGCAGGTGACACTGAAAGGGTTACCTCCAATTAGCAGGGGATGAAAGCTAAAAGCAACGCGCAGTAGAGGGTGCTTGATATGAGATGCAACCAAGCTATAAAGGCTATTCCAAGCTTTCATTTTTGCAAAAGAGGGCAAAGCTTTTAAAAGATCTTTGTACCCATCAAACGCAACATCACCCATTTGCTCAAAACCTAGGTGCTTGCATTTGTCCGCTGCTGCCATGAGTTTGTAATAACCCGGGATGTCATTGGCATCGAATTTTGCAATCTCCTTACACATGGCTTGCGTATCTCCGCAGTAGTCAAATGTTTGTCCGTTATAGAACCTAATCCTATAAAACGGGGACATCTCCTTAAGGATAACGTCGTCAGACATTTTCTTACCGCATAACGTCCATAGTTCCTCTAAGAGAAAAGGCGCTGTAATGATGGTTGGCCCTGCATCAAAAGAGTACCCATCTTGATGGTGCATATATGCTCTACCACCAGGAGCATCTAGTTTTTCAATAACCTCTACGTTATAGCCTCTAACGCTTAAACGAATTGCACTTGCAAGTCCTCCAAAGCCCGCTCCTATGACCAAAGCCTTTGGTCTTTTATCTTTAGTCCCATCTGGGGTTGTAAAACTATTTGGAAGGTTTTGCAATGACTCTAGATGAGTGGAGGGGGTTTTATCAATAATGTCAGGGGTGAGCATAGTGTAGTAATAATTTTTATTTTGAATCAATTACCGTACTACTCACCAAACTTGGAGTTGGGATAGTTGTAGTGATGGGTTCATCAAAAACAAGACGCACGTTTGTGCTACTGTTCGTTGGGTTCGGCCCATTTTTAAGTGCCCAACCCCAAACTCTTTCCAAAGACAATGGGACCATCATCAAAATATGCTCAATGATTGCTAGTCCCAATAAGCTTGCAAGTAAAACCCAGTGACATGTGATGGTGACTTGGCCAGCGTGAGCTTGCCATACAAGAGCCAGCCATACGATGACTGACAAACTCATAGAGAAGTAAAAGAATGCACTAACTGCTCTTTTACGAAAGTAACTTCCCATGTAAGCCAACTGGCTTGGAAGGTATTGTTCACCGACCTGGGGGACTCCGAAAAAGAGGTTCAATTTTGAGCTAAGCCGCATGAGCCAAAGCAGTCCAAAAGTACATACTGCCGTGTGGTTGGGACGTCCTATTTGCATACCTATTAAGATCAATAGGTTTATAAATAAAGCCAACTCATGGTGCCAAATCACTTCAACGGACTGTTTAAAACGACGCCAAAAATTGAGATCGGGCTGGAGTGGAATTTTCCTGGAACCACTAATCCAACCAGTCAGGAATGCCAACTCATGCCAACCCCAAAGCACTATGGTGCTTATAAAGCCAAGGTAGGCATTTGAATTTGAGTTTTCCTGCATAGATTGAAAACAAAAAAATAGTGCAGGAATGCTCATCAAACTCCAAAATCCCCGTGCCGAAGAGAACCACTCTTTTGGAAGTCGAACTAAAAATAAGATGATCCCAGTGCCAAACCACCAAGATATCAAGGCTATTAAGGATGGTTCAATAATGAGGCTAGAGAAGTCTTGCATTTTAGGAAATAGAGCTCAAACTTTTGATTGATTTACCAAGTAGGTACCATTCGAACTTGTTGGGGAAGTTCGGATTTAATGACTGGCAAAAAGTAGAGTCTGCTAAATGTCGCAAGAGCCTGTAATGCAAACCAACCTTTTTTTACAGTGTTGACTAAACCTGTTTTCGTTTTAGCTGTCTCCATCGCAAGCGAGAGTGCCGTTAATTTGTCCAAGCCCTCTTTGAATTTTGGATGGTCTGTATCAAGCAAAATCGGGAAAACTTGCTTGGTTATCTCAGTCGTAATCCTAAAAACTGCAAAGTCGTACTCGGTTGCGTTGAGACCCATTGCGTCGTGAAGTGCAGGCCTGGTGTGATCTCTGACGTACATGGTTGCATAGACTGCTAATAGAAAGAACCTAATCCACCATAAGTTAATTCCTGATAGAAGCTTTGGATCAGCGCGCATGATAAGAGCAAATGACTCGCCGTGGCGGTATTCGTCATTACACCATCTCTCAAACCAGCGAAAAATTGGATGAAATCTCTTGTCTGGATTTTTCTCTAACTGTCTAAAAATGGTGATGTAACGGGCATATCCAATTTTCTCAGACAAATAAGTTGCATAGAAAATAAACTTTGGTCTAAAAAATGTATATTTCTTTGTTCTCTTTAACTCACCTAAATCGATACCAAAATTGAAATCCTTAAGCGATTGATTCAAAAAACCAGCGTGCCGAGATTCGTCTCTGGCCATAAAAGTCATTAGCTTTTTGATATCTGGGTTATCGATATTTTTTCTGACCTCGTTATATAAAATGCAGCCCGAGAATTCAGAGGTGAGTGAGCCGATCAGAAAATCATAAAACTCTTGTTTTAAATTCTCATCGAGTTTAGCCATCAGTGTATTTACCTCTTGGGCAAAGGCTGCGTCTCGCTGAAAGTGGTCATGGTTATTATCCCCCTCATATTCTTTCATCATTAAATCCCACTCTTCCCGAACTGAGCTTACGTCGATGTTATCCATCGCTTCAAAGTCAGTTGTATAAAAGCGGGGGGCGAGGACGGTATTTGTCAGCGCCTTTTTCTTTGCGTCTTCGCCGGTTTCAACACTGTTGACGAGGAGTTGTGTAAAGTCTGTGTCCATGAAGGCGGTTTGAGCGTTCATTTAATATCCTTTAGATGTCTTTATTGATTGAAATTAGGGCCTATGGCGGACTTGGCCAAAATCTTTGCAAATACAGCAACGTTGTCAGGCCCAAAAGCTTGAAGATCAATGCCTTTGTTCGTTAATGTGTCTGTGATAGTTAGTCTTCCGTCTTCATGCAGTGCCAACTCAAAGGGCGCGTCTGATGTTAAGTTACGCATGTGTCTTTCTCGAGCTAGGGCTCTAAGTGTTCCTCTTAAAAAGCCTTGTTCGCCGCTGAATCTGAGAACTTGATGGTTAACCCCTGACTCAGAATTGGGTTTCAAATTGATCACCGTTATTAATATGTCTCCGTTTGAGTCATCATTTATGATCAAGTTCATTTTTTGCAACGCGGGGAAATCATCTGTCGTTCGGGAAGCGCTGGACTGCGTCTCGTAGGTGGCATAACCCAATGCCAATATCATTACCAATAGCATCGCACGAAAGTGACGACTAGTTATCGGTGATAAGCCTCCTTGGCAATCACTTGAACTTTTTTGGCTAGAAATAGAGAATTGATTCATGAGGTTAAGTCGCAGCTATTAATCTGTTAACGGCTGTGCTGGATGGCTCAGACAGTCGTGTGCTAGCGTTGTTATTGTTGTTATTGGGAACTGATACTTCAATGTCTTTATTGCTCTCAAGCCAGGCAGACTTTAGGATTTCTGCGCACGAAGCACCATCCGCAATACAGCGTAGGGTAGGCTCAGGCTGGTTGATCACCCATGGCCTTGAGTGGGGCCACAGATGGAGCCAGCCAATTCTGTCCTCGCGTTGCAAAGTAAGGCTAAGGTCTGAAGTTCCTTGGCTACGGTGAAGCTCGTGAGCGCTGACAATTTTCTTGAGTGGTAAATTAAAAGTGAGGCTATAGACCACCCCAATTCTCATAACAACCCGTTTATTTGTGATTGTGTATAGAGTAGTCTTTGCGCTCCACCAAGCCCATGCGCAAAGCGAGCCAAGAGTCATTGCAACCATATAGCCTGAGATGATCAGGGGTTTGAAGCTCCATTCTGCGGATTGGCCGCTTAAATAACTTGCCTGTAGCAAAAGCATCAACGCAAAATAAATACCTAAGCTTCGAAGGTGAAAAACTTGAACTCCCAAGCTCTTCCAATGCGGAGCTCCTTGCCACAAAATCTGCTCATCCGCAGGTAATCTTTCGGGGAGTCCAAGCTCCGCTTCGAACTCGTGTTCGTGGGTAGCTCTCATACAAGCGGCTCCTGACGTTCAGGGGTTGCATAAAGAGTGCCGGCTCCGTAGAAAGCGCAAATCCTCTCTTCTTCAAGACGAGTAATTTGCTCTGAATTTTTGAGGGCTGGTACTTTTTCAAATTGTGTCGACAAAATCGAATCAACTTGGATGTTACGGTTTGAGATGCTTGCAAAGGGCACGGGCAATAAGACCGATTTACCACTGGGTAATGCAACCTCAATGTAGCGAAACATCATCTCCATTTTGTCAACCCATAAGTCAACAACTTTACCCGCCTCAAGTCTATCTGCGCCGTAAACGCTCAACCCCCTAGGATCGTGATCTTGTGCGGCTACACCATGTTTTGGAGCTGCCCGGAGGGGGACAATCTTCAACTCACCGTGTGGATCCTTTTCACAAATGTCCTCTCGAGCAGCCCATGCGCCAGGCCCCATCCCTGATAAAAGGGGGTCTCCTACTGGCTCAAGCGGAGCGCCAAGCCACGCGTGAGATGGCACAAAGTGGTGATCTCCGTCTGGACGATTTAAATCGGGAATAGTGATAACTCTTCCGTCCTCTAACTTATAAGTCTTTGGATCGGGCACTGGCCATCCAATTTGGACTGGTCCTCGCTCTTGGCCATTATCCAAGGGGTAGCCCTCTCGGTGGTTTTCACGTAAGAGGTAGTAGATTACGCCAGCAAAAAAAGCCCAAAACATGTAGAGGACAATTTGTGCAACGTCCACTCCTTGAGTTATAGCTCCAGTTTCCATCGTGATATCTCCTTAAAAAACGATGTGAATATCAGTTTCAATTAGGTAACTCAGCCAAACCAAAATGCGCAGGCTGAGAGGTTTTGTTTATTTTTTTTCTCGAAAGTGGTGACATGGCAATCAGAGCTGCAAAAAGCAAAATCATCTCAAGTGCAAATACAAGCCCATACCCACTTGACTTATCCATCAAAGCTTCTCCCAGGTAGCCACTGGCCGCAAAACTGCCAAAGCTATCTTTTAGGATTCCCCCCACAGCCATAGACAAACCTGAAGCTGTTGCTTGAACTGCACCCCATGCACCCAGCACCATTCCTGTCATCCCTTTCTCTGGCATCTCCATCGCAATGATGAGCATTCCTACAGAGAACATTCCGCCGCCAAAGCCGATGAATGAAGTGCCTGCTCTAAATAGCCAGGCTGAATCCAAAGGGGAAGCTAAGAGAACACAAGCAAATCCGGGAAGGCCCATTAAAAGGCCAAACGCGGAGACTCTGCAAGCGTCCAGTCCTTTGCCCATTAGTTTGGCTGATAGCGCGAACGCCAAAAGTGCGCCTGTTCCTGACAACGCGGTTAATGAGCTGGTAAAACTAACGTTCAGGTGTAAGACTTCGCCCCCATAGGGCTCTAAAATAATATCTTGCATACTGAAAGCACACGATCCAATCCCAACAGTCCATAAGAACCGTTTCATGTTAGGCATGGTGATTAACTGACGCCAGTTCTTTGAGAACCCGTCTGGTTCGCGTTGCCCTCTCTTAGGTTGACGGGCCTCTTGTTTCCAAAGCGCTGTTAAATTCAGTAAAGCTACCAGTACCGCGCTACCCTGAACCAGCTGCACTAATTTGGTGGGTGTAAAGTCACTAAGTAACCATCCCAGTATCCCACTGCCAACGATAAGACCTACAAGCATGGCGCTGTGAAGTAGCGCCACAACTCGCGGTCTTTTCTGTGGTTGTGCAATATCAGTTGCTAGTGCAAGGCCTGCTGTTTGTGTAGTTTGCATCCCTGCACCCACTAGCAAAAATGATAGGCAAGCGCCGATCCGACCGACCCAAACGCTCTGCGTTGTTGAATCATTCAATAGTAGCAACGCGAAAGGCATGATTGCTAAGCCGCCAAACAAAAAGATATTACCAATCCACAAATATGGGAGTCTGCGAAGCCCAAGGGCTGAGGGATGCGTATCGCTTCTATAGCCAATGAGCGCGCGCAGAGGCGCGAAAATTAATGGGATTGCAACTGATAGCGCAACCCACCACGCAGGAACACCAAGTTCCACAATCATGACTCTGTTTAAAGTACCAACTAAGAGGGCCATGGTCATCCCAATGGCAGTTTGGAAAAGGCATAACCTCAAGAGCCTGGGCAATGGCAATTCTGCCGATGCTGCGTCAGCAAACGGCACATAACGAAGTGCAAAATTGCTAAGCTTAGCTTTAGCCATTGAGGAAATACTGATCATGAGCGCACCCACTCCCAGGCTTGAGAGGTGTAAAAACCTCTTGAAATTCGTGTGGTCTTACCTTCCGCCCAACCTTGAGTAACGATGGTTTTTTGTAACGCATTTCTCAGCTTTTGTTGAGACACAGGGGCGAGAGTCGGTGAGCGATCACTACGGGGGAAAAACTGACCCATAGTATGCGCAAATGCTAAAAAAGGATTACGGGGGGGGAAGGTGAATAATATGGCTCTTTTGGTGCGCTCGCTTAATATTTTGATGCCGTTGATCAGATCAGGCGCGTCATAGTGGATTAACGAGTCCATACCCACTACATAATCAAATTCGCCAAGTAGGGGATCAAGCATATCTCCACTAGAAAACTCAACCCAACCTCTGTTGGTGGAGGGTGATGTGCCTTGTGCCAAAGGGGAAAGAGATGCGTACCTGTTCTTAGCAACTTGAATTAAATTGGCCGACAAGTCTATGGCGGTAACGTGAGCGCCTCTTTCAACCGCACAAAGTGCAAGAGCTCCAGTACCACAACCAGCGTCTAACAATCTCATGCCCGTCATATCCTGTGGAAGCCAAGACATCAAAGTGGCCCGCATCTCATCTCGACCGGCACGTACAGTTGCCCTGATTCTCCCAACAGGGTCTGTGGACGTTAGGCGCTCCCAAGTTTTTGCAGCTGTTCGGTCAAAATAATGCTCTATTTGCCCGCGACGCTCTAAATAGCCTTGATCTGCGTTATTCATTTCACCAAACTCCTCCTATGATCTGAAATCTCATCGGTGTGATCAATCAAATCCAAGTAAATCAAAAATATCTCGGTCTTTCATGGGTACCGCTGGAAGTGGATCGCTACCAATCCAAAGTTGACTTGCAAGGCGCATGTATTCGTCTTGAACCGCTTTCACATTAGGTGTAGGGTCGAGTTCAAAAAGGGTTGATTTTGTGAGCCTGCTTTTTCTAATTTCATCCAGAGGGGGAAAGTGAGCCATTGTTTTAAGCCCCACTGCTTGATTGAATTTATCTATTTGGTCCGTAGTTTCACTTCGATTGGCAATCACACCGCCTAGACGCACGTTGTAATTCTTTGACTTGGCTCCAATTGCTTGAATGATTCTGTTCATAGCGAAAATAGAGTCAAAATCATTGGCAGTTACGATTAATGCACGGTCTGCGTGTTGAAGAGGGGCTGCAAATCCACCGCACACCACGTCACCTAGCACATCAAAAATAACCACATCTGTATCCTCGAGTAGGTGGTGTTCCTTTAAAAGTTTGACTGTTTGACCCACAACATATCCACCGCAACCGGTTCCCGCAGGCGGGCCGCCAGCCTCAACGCACATTACACCGTTGTAGCCTGGATAGACAAAGTCTTCTATCCTGAGTTCCTCGGCATGAAAATCAACTTGTTCAAGGGCGTCGATAACAGTTGGAACAAGTTTCTTTGTCAAAGTGAAAGTTGAATCGTGCTTGGGATCGCAACCAATTTGCAAAACGCGTTTTCCAAGTTTGCTGAATGCAACGGATAAGTTAGATGATGTTGTACTCTTGCCGATCCCCCCCTTACCGTAGATGGCAAAAACCTTTGCGTTACCTATTTTGACATCTGGGTCAAGTTGAACTTGTACACTACCTTCGCCGTCAAGGCGTGAGCCTTTCTTGATTTGAGACATTGGGAATGTTGCGGTTTCGTTCATTGGGATACCTTAGTGATTGGGTAACGTTATTTGATATTTCTTACTTATCGACTGAAATGAGCCTTGGCTTCATACAAGGTTTCAACAGTGATTTGGATGACGCCAGTTTCTTTGGCAAACTTTTCAGTATTTCGCTTTGCTTTGCCTCTTACGAAAAATGGAATTTTTTTCAACTCCATCTCAGCCTCATTACTCCATACCTGAATTAATTCATTAACCATTTGCTCACCGCTTTGAGTCTGTGCGGGGGAAGGTGTTGGTAAATTAATTTGTGATACCTCATGGGCAGGGGTGGGTGCTTGTTCGGTTACAGCTTTTTTAGCGCCTCCTAAGTGTGAGGGTGCAGACTGATCGTTGAACTCAAAATCTTCTCTGAACATACCTAGAAGATGCTCCTCTAGTCCCATCATGAGAGGGTGTACCCAGGTATCAAATAGAACATTTGCACCCTCAAAACCCATTTGAGGCGCATAACGCGCAGGGAAATCTTGCACATGCATAGGGGCTGAAATAACAGTACAGGGAATACCGTGCCTTTTTGCAATATGGCGCTCCATTTGAGTGCCTAAAATAAGTTCAGGGTGAAGTTCTTGGATTTGGTCTTCTACCTCCAAGTAATCATCTGTGATCAGGGCAGTGATGTTATAAAGTTTCGCAGCCTCACGGATCTCACGCGCAAATTCCCGGCTATAAGTTCCTAGCCCTACCACTTGAAAGCCCATCTCCTCGGATGCAACCCGAGCGGCTGCAATAGCGTGTGATGCGTCTCCAAAAATAAAAACACGTTTATTCGTGAGGTAAGTTGAATCCACAGATGCAGCGTACCAAGAGGCCCGAGATCTCTTGGATAGTTGTGCAATTAAGTCCTCATCTACAACCAAATTAGAAAGTGACAGTACTTCCCTGATAAATGCAATGGTTCCCTTATGCCCTATTGGTATAGTTTTAGTAAATGGTTGCTTAAACTCACGCTCTAACCAAAGGGCAGTCGTCTGAGCAGTCTCAGGGTAGAGAACAACATTAAAATTTGCTTGAGGTAAGCGTTCAATATCGCTCACACTCGCGTTCATCGGAGCAACTACGTTTATATCAACCCCTAAATCTGTCAATAATTTACTGATCTCAATGACATCATCTCTATGTCTAAATCCAAGTGCTGTTGCACCTAAGAGGTTACAAGATGGGCGTGTAGAGGAGGGTGTGAATTTTGAAACGGCTACAGTTGAAGGAGTATCACTTGGTGATTGACTCGCAGCTCTTTTCGTAATATTGCGCACCAAGTGATAAAGTGTTTCCGCGCAGCCCCAGTTCTCTTTCCTTTGGTAGGCAGGCAAGTCAAGGGGTATCACAGGTGTTTTTAATTTAAGACCCAGAGCCAATCCGCCTGGATCGTCTTGGATTAGTTCTGCAGTGCAAGACGATCCTACTAAAAGTGCGTTGGGCTGAAACCTTTCATTAGCTTGTAAGACTGCATCTATAAAGAGCTGAGCAGTGTCTCCGCCTAGATCACGAGCTTGAAAGGTTGTGTAGGTTACTGGCGGGCGTTTGGGTAAACGCTCAATCATCGTAAACAACAAATCTGCGTATGTATCACCTTGAGGCGCATGCAAAACATAGTGCACATCCTTCATGGATGTCGCTACCCGCATTGCACCGATATGAGGAGGGCCTTCATAAGTCCAAAGTGTAAGTTGCATGGTTTTTGAGGAGTCTTTTAATTAGTTACTGAGGGTCATGCGCTTAAGCGCTTTATGCGGCAATTTTTTCTTTTCTAACAAGTGGGCGGCTGAACAATTCAGCCAAATCCCCGGCTTGATCAAAACCTTGAATGGGGGTGAAGACCAGTTCAATGGACCACTTGGTTGTATAGCCTTTTGCCTCTAGGGGGTTTGCAAGACCAAGTCCACAAACCACCAGATCCGGATTGGCTTGCTCACAGCGATCTAGCTGTTGCTCGACGTGCTGACCTTCCATGATCAGCGTTTCGGGCCCCAAGAGTTTCAACTCCTGATCCAAGTGCTGACGGTGAACGTAGGGCACACCAACCTCGGTTAGTTGCATGCCCAGCTCTCGGCTTAAAAAACGCGCCAATGGGATTTCAAGTTGTGAGTCGGGAAAGAAAAATATTTTTTTGTTCTCGAGTAACTTTCTGTGTCTGGCAATTGCAGTATTGGCGCGTTGACGCGGAGCTGCAATTGCTTTTTCTAGAGCTTGTGGCGAGATCTCAAATGCATTTGCCGCCGCTTCAAACCACGCACTGGTGCCTTCAACTCCGAGTGGAAAGGGCGCGGCTAATCGGGTGGCCCCTTTGTCTTCGATTCGCTTGCTGGTATCGGCCAGGAAAGGCTGAGCGAGTAAATAGACTGTATTTTTGTCTATTACGGGCATTTGTTGAGAGTTTCGACCCGGGAAGAATTCGACATCCTCTAAGCCCATGTCTTTAAAAATGCGCATCATCTGATCTTCGACCACGTCGGCGAGAGTCCCAACGATTAATAATTTTTTACGATCCTGGTGAATTGTGTCGTTCAACAAAGTGGGGGAGACAAGAGACTCAACTATGCTAGACAGACATGCGTCCTCACCTTGTGTGAAGGTCGTCTCAATCCCGGACCCAGAGTAGTTGAGTACTTTGACGTTGGGATTGAACTGTTTGTTCAAGCGTTGAGCCGCTCTGGCTAAATCAAGCTTAATGACCTCTGAGGGGCAAGAGCCTACCAAAAAGAGAGTCTTAATATCTTTGCGTCTTCTGAGTAATTGGTTAACAACTTTATCTAGTTCCTCATTGGCATCGGCTATGCCTGATAAATCTCTATCATCGATGATGGCTGTTCCAAATCTTGGCTCTGCAAAGATCATCACTCCTGCTGCGGACTGAATTAAGTGAGCACAGGTTCTAGATCCAACCACCAAGAAAAATGCATCTTGGATTTTTCTGTGAAGCCAAATAATGCCAGTTAAGCCGCAAAATACCTCACGTTGTCCTCTCTCTTGTTGAATGTTTGGTCCCAAGCTTTGGGGCGCCAGACCTGCGCGCTGGGAAGAGTGAATCGGAATGACGGTATTCATGCCATGGCTCCTTGTTGCTCGCCCAGAGTTTCTTTGCTGATTCCCTCATTTGGAATTGAATCCGCTTTAATCTTTGCTTCTTGAAGTCTTGCTGCTCTTAGCTTTAAAACAAACTGAACGGCATTGATGCAATAGGCTGAGTAGGCGCAAAGGATGAGGAGCATTTGCTGTTTAAGTGTTAAAAATGAGTAAAAGAGTGAAAAGATATAAACTGTGTGAAGCCCAATCACTCCCATACTTACAACGTCTTCCCAAAAAAATGCTTTCGCAAAGAGATATTTGCCAAACACCACCTTTTCCCAAATGCTTCCCGTAACCATGATGGCGTAGAGGGTCAGTGTTTTTAGAATAATTGACCATTTAGCCCAGTCTGTTCCCTCGCCCGTATATAGGCATCTGATCACGAGCCATAAGCTTGCTAAAAACACCGCAAATTGAAAGATCGCCAAAAATCCTTGGATTGGAGTCCAAATGGTTTGGTCGCGCAGCATCCGCTGCTCTTTCGTATAGAGCATTTCTGGCGGGGGCTGTTGTTCTTGGTGCATTGGCTTAAAAGTAAGTTCTGAATTCTGATTTCTGATTTGTTCAATAGTTCAATAGTTCAATAGTATTTCTGAATAGTATATATGTCAACTTTAATTGACGTTAAATTTGCATTACATATTAGGGGTTTTCACTAGGTATAAATAGTCATTTTTAATGGACACTCCTTGGGAAACACAAAAACATTTAGATTGGGTTGTAGGCTTTGAGCTCAAATCATTAATTTAAATAGGGATTCCTTTAAATAACTGCCGCGAAGGGAAGGGGACGGTCAATTGAGTTTTGAGCATTTGTTGCCTATCGTGACAACCCTTGCTAGTGAGATCATTCCTGATTTGGTTCGGGGACGTGGTGGTCTGAGCGAGCGCGATTCATTAGTGGATGACGCCAGTGCATCCACAATGACTTCCCGCTGTAAACACCCTCAGGACGGCCTTTTATCTGCTCAGGAGTTGGCCGCTTACGCAGAGTCTTGTTGCAGGGCTTGCCTTGAGTTGAGCTCTGAGGAAGTGGCTTCCTTCGCTCGCAACTTGTTTGCTCAAGGCCTGGATATTGAGGTTTTGTATTTGGATATCATCCCGCCCTCAATCCGCCTTTTGCATGATTGGTGGGAGGGCGATCAGATCTCCTTTGTAGAGGTCACCACAGCGACTTGGAATATCAAGCGCTTAATTTTTGCGTTGAGCCCAGATTTCATAAAGCCCAGTGAATCAAGTATTGTGCCGGGCAGTAACCGTTTTCAAGCGCTAGTGACGAGTGCCGCCGGCTCGCAGCACACTTTGGGGCCCTTGATCGTCTCGCAGTATCTGCAGCGAAAAGGTTGGAGCGTGCTTCCTGGATTCGATCACCAAGAAAAGGTAATTCTTGAGTTGGTTGCGAAAAACTGGGTTGATCTTTTTTGTGTGAGCATTTCGTTATCCTCTCAAGTCCCGACACTCAAGTCTTGGATTGCCAAGGTCAAATCCAAATCCAAAAACTCAGCTATTCAATTTTTAGTGGGGGGCCCTTTGATCGCCCTACACCCTGAGCTAATTGAGGAATTGGGGGCTGATTTGATTTGTAAAAATGTCAGAGACGTTCATACTCTGGGTATGAAATTGGTATCCATAAACAGAAAGGCCAGGAAAATCAATCAGCTAAACGCCTTTGAGTTGGCCAATACCACCTCCTATAGTACCGAACAAAGCGCAGAGAGTGAGTTTGGCTCTCGAGCGAATTTAAAGCGTGCCAGTTCAACCAAGCGTGCGCCAGGCGCTAAGGCGCAGCGTCAAAGGGCGTCTAATGACGGCGATTCCGCTGGCGCACATTTCCAAAGTCCCAAATCCTCAAAAAGTAGGGTATTGGCATTATAATAATCAAGCAAATAGAGCAAACTTTATTGTGCAAGATTAAGCTAAAATTTGACTTTTAGTATTATAGTTGGCCCTTTAAGTCATATGATTTGTAGGGTTTTCCTAATTTATTTAAAAACGATGACTTTGATTTTTGAATTTTTGGAAGGGGTTATAAAAAGGTTTTAAAAAACTATTTTTTATAAAGCATTTTCATCCTTTGATTGAAATAAATTGACCAAATCCCTCCCCCTTTCAGATAAATTAAATCTCTCCGAAGCACTCATATTTGGCTTGGCGGATTTGATTGTGGTTTTTCAACAGAAAACAACTCAAATAATTTCCGTAAAGACTAAGGGTGTTGAACTCGCACGTCTCAAACTTGACGCATGGGTCGGGCAAAAATTCACTGATTTTGTAGAACTTGACTCAACCAACAAATTCGCCAGCGTTTTAAAGGCAACCATTGATTTAGAGAATTGCGAGCTCTCTGATTTGGAAGGGGACTGGAAGCACATTAACTTCTTTTCACCAACCAAAGCTCCTACTCCTTTGTTGGTCAAAATTTTCAAATTCCCTGGACAAAATGATTTGATCTTGGCTGCCAGAGATTTGGGCTCTATGGCCAAGATGCAGCAAAAATTGATGGATACGCACCGCTCAATGGAGCGTGATTATTTGCGCCTTAGACATTTGGAATCTCGCTACAACACGCTTTTTGAAAATTCAAGCGAGCCAATTTTAATTGTTGATTTAGCGACAAAAAAAATTACACAAGCCAACTCTGCTGCCGCAAAAGCGCTCATGATGAGTGATCCAAAGAAAATTAATGGAACTGAGTTTGCTCAGTACTTTTCCGCAGACAATAGCGACGAAATTGATGAATTGATTCGATCTGCGCAAAGCGCAGGTAAAACAAAATCAATTAGAGCCAAGAGCGCCTCCGCTGAACAAGACTTCACAATCATGCCGTCTTTGATTGTTCAAGAAGGTGGCCCACAGTTGATGATTCGCTTGGGTGTAAAGTCAGTGTCGCAAGGGGCCAATTTAAATAAATTGACCCAGGAGTGGTACACCGACGCCTTACAAACTGCGCCTTACGGATTCCTAGTCACTGACGCTGGCGGAATTGTTTTGAGTGCAAACGAAGAATTTATGGCCTTGACGGGGTCATTTTCCTTGGCACAAGTTCTGGGCAAGCCCTTTGAGTCTTGGCTTGCAAGAGGAGGTGTTGATTGGGGCGTCTTGAGTAACAATTTAAAACAACTCTCATCGCTTAGAAACTTTGCCACAGAGCTCTTGGGGCAATCCAATACGACCATTGAAGTTGAGATTAGCGCAACAACCTTATCGACAGACGAAAAACGATATGCTTTTTTCATCCGAGATGTGCACCTACTGTCTCAAACAGGCCCCGTTGCTTCTAGCAATATGGCTGGATCCGTTTCCCAATTGGCTCAGTTGGTAGGGCGTATGCCGATGAAAGACATTGTTGGAGAAACGTCCGATATGATTGAGAAAATGTGTATCCAATCCGCACTAGAACTGACTCAAAATAATAGAGCTTCAGCGGCTGAAATGTTAGGCCTGTCCAGACAAAGTCTTTATGTGAAGTTGCATCGCTACGGATTAGCCGACACAAACGACAATCCATAGGCTCTTATTTTGTCTCAAACTTATCAATCAATATCTTGAAGTTTGTTTTATTTTGAACTTTGGGGCTTGACTGCTTTTTCGTGCAACTCCGGAGCGAGCTCATAAGGTTTTGCCAACTGCCAAATATGATTGGGTAACAAGTGTTTCATCCGGTTAGGTAACTCCCTTCTTAAATGAAGGATCGACTCAATCGCTTTCATCTCCACTCGGGTTCTCGCAAACTCCAAGCCCCTTGGACCGACTTTAGGCATTAACCAACCAACGATAGGTCTCAGCCAATTGGGCATTTTGCGAAGAGGGAGACCCCCTGCTGCAAGCTCCACATTCTTTTTAAAACCGATCACTGCTGAGTGCCTTTTACCCGCGCTACCAGGTTTTTGGAGTCTCACCTCATCACCTAGTAGAGCCAGTAACTCCTCACCTCTTTTATTTCGGGTGATGATCCACTGTTCCCCCTCTCCGGCCATGTACCCAATGGTGATGTCTGAGAGGACGTTCGTATAGTCAACGCAAGTTCGGCATGTGAGAGGGAAGAAATCGCGCGGCAAATCTGATAAAGGCAATTGAAGAAATGGGATTTCCTTTTTCACTCCGTCCTTGTACCTTAGCTCAACGTGATAGTTTGCTTTAAATTCAAGGTATGTCACGTTTTCAGGTTCGGGGGATATGAGTTTCAAAAACGCATGAAAATTTTCAGTCGTCGTATTGTCTGAGCACGGCGTTCCGATGACGTAGATTTTTTCAAAACCTAAGCTTTTCTCCAACGCCCTTAAGGCGTAGATTTGACACGGTATACCAATCACTGCAAGCCGTTTGTAACCCAGCGCTTGTGCCGGCTCAAGCAGCGATAGTAACGGGGCGTAGCCCATACGCATGCCTCTTGCTTTTTGCAGATCCTCTGCTTTGTCGATGAGTATGGGTAAAGGCCTCCACTGATCGCTTGGATCGGCTTGCACGGTCAGCACAGCGTCTACCAGGCCTTGTTCAAGGAGTTTTTGAGCAATACGAGTCGTGATGCCAGTCCACTGAGCCCCGGGACTTGGTTTTTTTAAGCTAGCCCGGTGCATCTCAATGAAGGGCCCAAAATGCAGTTCATCTGCTTTACCCAGATCCCTTGCTCGTCCATGCACACTTTGCTCGAGTGCCTCGTAGTTGGGTTGTATGAACTGACATGCAATTGAGCATTGTTTGGGATCGGAACTGCGCGAGACCCCGCAATCCGTACACATGGACCGGTGTGGTGCAGGCTCTGGTTTTTCTAAATACCCCATAACCTCAGGGTGCCTTTGCTTTTTGAACTCACGCTCCAAGCCCTAAACACCGTGCCGGCATGGGTCTGGAAGGATTTGGTATTTGAATTTAATCCAAAAGAATTAATATTTTTCATTCTATAAATTGTAGTTGATCGAGCTGAGTTACAAAATAAGTGTCAACTACTATTGACATTTTGGAATGTAATGTAAGAATAAAAATATGAACGTCCCAAAGTTAAAAGTAGTCGCAGAGCTTTTGAAGCCAATTACTTGGTTCCCACCTATGTGGGCTTATGCTTGCGGTGTCATTAGCACAGGGCAGTCAGTAGAGGCCAATTGGTTTAAGGTGCTTTGGGGAGTCGTATTAGCAGGGCCGATGGTCTGTGCCTGCAGTCAGGCCGCCAATGATTGGTTTGACAGGCATGTGGATGCCATCAATGAACCGAATAGGCCAATACCTTCGGGTCGTATGCCTGGGTACTGGGGACTTTGGTTGGCTATTTTATGGACTGTATTTTCATTATTGTGGGCAACGCAATTAGGGCCTTGGGCTTTTAAAGCCACTGCCCTGGGTTTGGTCTTCGCCTGGGCTTACTCGGCCCCACCACTCAGATTTAAACAAAATGGCTGGATAGGCAATACGGCCTGCGCCCTAAGCTATGAGGGCTTGGCGTGGCTAACGGGCGCTGCAGTGATGCTGGGCAATCAGTTACCCAATCATTCGATTATTGCATTTGCACTTCTTTACAGTTTCGGAGCACATGGAATTATGACTTTGAATGATTTCAAAGCCATAGAAGGTGATCGACAAATGAACGTTAAATCCCTTCCTGTTTTGATGGGAGCAAATGGAGCGGCATGGATGTCGAGCCTGATTATGCTTTTGGCTCAGTGGGCTGTAAGTGTTTTACTGTTGCATAGCGGCATGACCATGAGCGCTAGTGCAGTGTTCCTGCTCTCTTTGGGGCAGCTCCCATTGATGTATGCGTTTATCAAAGATCCTATTGCCAAAGCTATCTATGTGAGTGCGTTTGGTGTTCCCATGTACGTAGCGGGGATGATGGTGAGTGCGTTTGCTTTGAGATCAATCTAGGTAAGAAAGCCCTAAGAAATTCATTTAAATCATAAATAATTAACCAACCATTTATATGAACCAAATTACATGAATCAACTTACCTTACCATCACTGCAAGTTTGCGAATCCAAGCCATCAAATTGGTTCAACATTTTCTGTGTGGGTATCGTTCAAGCCTGCATGGGTGCAGTAGTAGTTACCACCACCACGACCCTAAACAGGGTTATGGTGATTGAGCTGGGCTTGCCAGCTGTGGTATCTGGATTTTTGGTGAGTTTGCACTACCTGATCCAAATGGTTCGCCCCCGTATGGGTCATGGAGCGGATCAAACCCAACAGTGCACGCCCTGGATTTTGGGTGGAATGGCTGTGCTGACACTTGGCGGCGTCTTGGCGGCGTTGGCTACTACATGGATGGCAAATAGTTTTGTGATTGGCATGGCGACGGCTTTGGTTGCTTTTTGCATGATCGGGATTGGAGTGAGTGCTTGCGGAACTACTTTGTTGGTATTGTTATCCAAAGCGGTAGGTGATCACCAACGGGCAAGCGCAGCGACATCGGTTTGGATCATGATGATTTTTGGTTTTGCAGTGACCTCAATCATCAGCGGTAAGCTCTTGGATCCGTTTTCTTTCGAGAGACTTTTACAGGTCAGTATCGGTGTAAGTGTTTTGGCAATGACACTCACGAGTCTGAGTCTTATTGGTTTGGAGAGAAGGTTGTTGCGGAACCTCTCAGATCTAAACGATCAGCAACTGCAACGCTCAAAACCTAATCCTCAAGTCACCTCATCACAAGAGTCGCACCAATCCAAGGGTTTCAAAGAAACTTTGGCTCTCCTGTGGCGCGATCAACAGGCGAGACTATTTACTTTCTTTGTATTCACCTCCATGTTTGCCTACAGCGCTCAAGATTTGATATTGGAGCCGTTTGCAGGTTTGATCTACCACTTCACGCCGGGGCAAACCACACAACTCTCAGGCACTTTGCACGCTAGTGTTTTGGTTGGAATGCTACTGGTTGCATTCATAGGAAGTCGATTGGTCAATGGTCGTTTGGGTCGGGTCTCAACTTGGATGAGTTGGGGGTGTGTTTTATCAGCTCTGGGTATGTTGGGCCTGAGCGCTGCAAGCTTTATCAGCGATCAATCCTATCAACTACCGCTCACCCCGATTTTGTTTGCCTTGGGTGTTGGTAACGGACTGTTCTCAATTGCAGCAATCACTACGATGATGCGCTTGGCAACGCAAAAACAAAAGAGTCATGAAAACAATCACCCCCCCATTCAGCCTGGTATCAGGATGGGACTTTGGGGCGCTGCGCAGGCGGTTGCATTCGGACTTGGTGGAATCATTGGAACGGGGAGTAGCGATATATCGATGCGTTTGATGGGGGACACAGGTTTTGCGTACTCAAGTGTTTTTGCCCTAGAGGCAGCGATGTTTGTTTGTGCTGCTTGGATCGCGCAAAGAGTAAAGCAAATAGATACAGGTGATTGATGCTTTGGCGCATCAAATCTATAGCGCCGAGGGTCTTGGTTAGTGAGCAGATAGATAGTGAATGTAGCAATGTTAGTTTAAGAAATTGAAGAGATTTAAATATTTTGATAAGGTGGATATCAAATGGATACAAAAACCTATGACGTTGTAGTAATTGGTGGTGGACCAGCAGGTGCTTCAGCCGCTAACGATTTGGCCTTAAAGGGGCGTAGCGTTTTGTTGCTGGACCGCCAAGGGAGAATCAAACCCTGCGGTGGGGCTATACCTCCGCGTTTGATTAAAGATTTTGAAATACCCGACCACTTGTTAGTTGCCAAAGCACGCAAGGCTCGCATGATCTCCCCCAAAGATAACCGGGTTGATATTCCAATAGAGGGCGGTTTCGTGGGGATGGTTAATAGACATGAGTTTGATGAGTGGCTTAGACAAAGGGCGCAAAATAATGGAGCCCAAAGACAGCAAGGCACCTTTGATCGTTTCACTCAAGATGAGGACGGCATTAGGCGCGTTCATTTTGAGGAGCGCGAGGGTAGGAACAAGGTGGTGCAGCGAAGTGTTCGTGCCCGTTTTATCATCGGAGCTGATGGTGCAAAGTCAGAGGTCGCTAGACAAGCCGTAGAGGGTTCAGAGAAGACTAAGTATGTTTTTGCTTATCATGAAATCGTCAAAGCCCCTGAGGCTGATCCCTCTCACGACCCTGACCGTTGCGATGTCTATTACAGGGGCACTTTATCGCCTGACTTTTACGGATGGGTGTTTCCTCACGGTGACACCATGAGTGTAGGCACGGGTAGCTCAGATAAAGGCTATTCGCTGAAGGCCTCTGTTGGGCGTTTGCGTGAGACTGCAGGCCTACAAAACGTAGAGACATTAAGACGTGAGGGGGCGCCGCTGCCATTGAAGCCTTTACCTAAATGGGACAACGGTTTGGATGTGGTCTTGGCCGGTGACGCAGCAGGTGTGGTTGCGCCTGCTTCCGGAGAGGGTATCTACTACGCCATGATTGGTGGACGCTACGCAGCCGATGCGATTGAGAATTGCATACTCACAGGGGACACCAGAAATTTGAAACTCGCGCGTAAGAGCTTTATGAAAGTACACGGGCAAGTCTTTTGGGTCTTGGGGATCATGCAATACTTTTGGTATTCGAGCGATAAAAGAAGAGAGCGGTTTGTCAAAATATGCGAGGACAAAGATGTGCAAAGGCTTACATTTGATTCTTATATGAATAAAGAATTGGTGCGCAAAGATCCTATGGCACACATTAGAATATTCTTTAAGGATTTAGCACACTTATTTGGTTTTATTCGCGCTTGATGATCATCTGCATCAATTTCCTTGATACTACCAATATCCGTACTCACAACAATCACAAAAAGTACCTTTGAGTGTTTGAGCGAGTACGCCTAACTCAAGCGCCAAGGCCTTGCAAGCTTTGTACCGCGCTTGCCATACGTTGACTATTGGCCAACGGCAAGGGCACATAATTGGCCCCCATCGCTAGGGCGACTTCTTGGGCTTGTGCATCAGGTCTAGCAGAAGTATCAAGCCAAATACTCGGTAGCTGTGTTGCACGCCACTGCTTGGCCCAAGTTAATGCATGAGCTTTTGCAATAGGGCGAGACCCCTCACCTTGGAGCGTCACGTTGGCGCGTCCATCGCTCAAAATGACTAGTGTAGGTGCCATGCCGTGATGACGAGCTTGCAAGGACGTTTGCAGGGCAAGTTTGATCGCACTGGCTAGGGGAGTGCCACCCCCGCCCGGGAGTGCCTGAAGCTCTCGCTTAGCGCGGACCAAGGACCTTGTCGCTGGTAGATGTACTTGAGCTCTTTTATCGCGAAATCCAATCACACAAATGTGGTCACGCCTTGCGTAGGAGTCTTTGAGTAACAATTCCACCGCACCTTTGGCTTCTGCAAGGCGCTCTAGGGCGGCGGATCCGGATGCATCAATACAAAAGATAATACAACTCTCGCTTCGTTTTGCAAAGCGTTGAATATGAAAATCCTCGCTCAGAATTTTTAAACGCCTGACGTGTGGGAAGCTATCCTCTTTGAGCCTAGGGTTGCGAGCAGATATCTTCGCATCCATTAGCTGATTGTTATTTTGCCGCTCTCGTTGGTTTTGTTGTGGATGTTGATGTGTTGAGTGTTGCTCAAGGTTTAGTGGATCTTGCCCCGTTAGCTCACGTATTTTCTGTCTGGGTGCAGCGTGCCTAAGGGTTGCTAAAACATGTAGGCGATGACCGTTTTGCGGAAGTCCTTTGACTGCGGGAAGAGGGCGACCCTTTTGAGCCCCTTTTTGGATATTTCCAACCCGTCCAGCAGCCCCTTTGTTAGTTATAGATTTCCCCTCTGCAAGTTGCTTCAAGAGACCCACAGGTAAGCTCGCTATTGCAGCCTCAAGAACAGAGGTCTCAAGCTTTTGAACCTCAGAAGTTTGAAGCTCTTGGTCTTTGTCTTTCTCAACTTCGTTTGTTAAATCTTGCTTGGATTCGTTATCCTCCAACGGCTGATCGGGGGTGAGTTCTTCCTCATTTTGTAGGCTCTGTGGGGTTGCGTTCGCTCCCCTCTCTGGTGCTGGTGGGGGATCAATCGGTTCCTCCTCATTAGGTGGCTCGTTATTTGAGCTCACCACTTTAGTCGTTTCTTCCTCTGTTGGAGCAGGCATCGTTTTGGCCCGAGGGGTTAAAACCAGTCTAGCCGCCTTGCCCAGATCCTGCATCTCCACTGTCTCAGAGCCTCTTAGGAGGGCCAGTACTTTTGCTAAACGAGAGGCATACCAAGGGGCTCTCAAGCTGTTAATCCCAAAGCCTTGGGCGAGCTCGCATAGGTCTTTGATATTGGATTGTGAGAGCTGAATTTTTTCTAAATTTTCTTTGTATGCAAGGGGATCTTTTTTCAGCGCTCTTTCCACTCTTTCAAGCATATCTAGGGTTTCATCTGCTGCAAATTGTTTAGGATGTACTTGCGTTAAATTCAACCAAATGCCAAGTTGTTCACTCAAAGAGCTGGATATACCGCATTCTTCGGGCGTTGATTCATCAATAGCAATAAATCCAAAATTTGCAGCCTCCGTATCATGGCCAAATTGAGAGCTTATTAGCTTTGAGTCAAGCACTTGGGTAAGAATGGAGGCGCTTGACTCAACGAGCCGCTCCGCCATGGGACATAAAAGTAATTTTCCGCTGCTGGCAGCCAAAACACCACTTTGTTTAGCAGGGCGTCCCATTTGTAGGGTAAGCGCAAGGTCTAGCCCACCGAGCAATCTTTCTGAGTCAATGTTAGCGGGTATTTTTACTGTATCTTTTCTTAAAGCATACAACCAATCAAGCCACTCCTGAGTCACAGGTCCGTGATAGCTTTTTAACCAAATACCTTTCAAAGCCTTCGAATCAATCGTTATTGCGGCCAATCCCCACAGTGCATCATCCCAAGGGGTGCTATTCACGAGTAACCCCTTTGATGAGGAATTAAAGAAGCTGAGCTTGAGCCGTTTCGTTGACCCATCAGTTCTATGTGAACGAGGGTCAGTGCATATGCATATGCATTTAGAAAAGTGAGGTTGAGCGCAGGCAAACTGATGAACCCTTTTTGAATTGGCCTAGTTAGCACTGCCTTCAAAGAGTGCTTGTAAAGCCCTCTCAACTCTGACACTAGATCCTGTATCGTCTAATGGATCGCGTCTGAGTCTATGGCATAGGGCCATTGGAGCAATAACTCTAAGGTGCTTAGCCTCTACTTTCTTGTCACCCTCCAGTGCAGCGTAAGCCCTTGCAGCTCTCATTAAAGTAAGCTCAGCTCTTAATCCATCGGTGCCCAGGGACATACAAAGTTTTGAACACAATCTCAAAAAGTCATCGTCCATACTGACCTTTTCTAAACGCTTTTTAGCTTTAATTATTTTTTCACGAAGAATTTCATTTGCCTCGCGCCATTCTTCTTGAAATTTCTCTGGATTTTTCTCAAACGCATCTCTGCGCTTGATGACTAAAATTCGATCTTCCAATTCTTGCGGTGTTTTAACCTCAACGCACAAGCCAAATCGGTCTAAGAGCTGAGGTCTTAATTCACCTTCCTCTGGGTTGCCGCTACCGACTAAAACAAAACGAGCTGGGTGTCTAACGCTCAGGCCTTCTCTCTCAACTAAGTTTTCTCCCGATGCGGCCACATCAATTAAAAGATCAACCAAGTGATCTTCCAATAAGTTAACTTCATCAATGTATAAGAAGCCACGGTTGGCTTTTGCCAAAAGCCCTGGAGAAAATGACTTAATACCTTGACTGAGTGCTTTTTCAAGGTCTAGTGCTCCAACAACTCTATCCTCTGATGCCCCCAAAGGTAAATCCACTACAGGGACAGCCCTTAACTCAGTTGCAGGCGAGGAGCCGGCGAGTTTGAGTTTTTCGCATTGCTCGCAAGATTTAGATTGCTCCTTGGGATCGCAACCATAACTGCAGTGCTTGACAACTTTGATAGGCGGGAGCAAATCGGCTAGTGCTCTTACTGCGGTGGATTTGCCTGTGCCTCGGTCACCAAGCGCTAAGATACCGTTGACAGTAGGGTCAACAGCCACTATTTGAATGGCTGTTTTCATATCGTTTTGTCCAACGATAGCGGAGAAGGGAAAAGGGATTGCCATTTAAGGATTAAAGTTTGAACCGTGAGGGGAGTAGTCTAAAGCAAGAATAAGTAAAAATTCAATTTGCAGTTTGAAAAATTAGTTTCAAAAAACTTTGTATTTATAAACTATCTAGATTAGAAAATAAGAGTCTAAGCTACAAGTTCAGTAAGGCTGAGATCTCTTGAATATTTTGAATATCAAGTTCATTTTGATAACACTTAATAAACTCCTTCCAATCGATCCTCAAGTTCCTCAGTAGCTAGTTTCAGCTTCTCAAGGGTTTCTGGATCAGGTGTCCAGTAGTTGCGCTCGCAGGCCTCCAGCAACCTATTTGCCATTCTCATAGAAGCTGTAGGGTTTAGCTCCGCAAGTCGTTGTCTGAGTTCTGCGTTTAAAACAAATGTCTCCGTAATTTGTTTATAAACCCAGGGCTGCACTTGTCCTGTCGTAGCTGACCAACCCACCGTATTTGTGAGGTGAACCTCAATTTGGCGCACCCCTTCAAACCCGCTCTTTAACATGCCCTCATACCACTTGGGATTCAAAATGCGAGTCCTGGTTTCTAATTCCACTTGATCCGATAAAGAACGCACCTTCCCCTCTCCTTTTGTTTGATCCCCTATAAAGACGGGTTTGGAGATGCCTCCGTTGGCCTGTTGCACAGCCTTAGTGATTCCGCCTAAGGTATCAAAATAATTGTCTATGGTCGTAACACCCAACTCAACTGAATCAAGATTTTGATAGGTTAACTCAACGTCTGCAAGGGCAGACCTTAAGATACCAGTGTTCTTAACTGGAATTCCGTCAACTCCAAATGCAAATCCCTTTCTTGCTGTGTAGGTGTCTCCAAGTTCATTTTCGTCTGACCATGCGCCACTTTCAATTAAGTTATTAACATTCGCACCGTAGGCACTGTCTGCGTTGCCAAAAATACGCAGTGATGCTGTTTGTAGATCGCATCCATTGTCTTTCATATACTTTAAGGCATGCTTTCTAACAAAATTTTTCTCAACGGGTTCATCTGCGCTTGCAGCCATGTAAGCAGCCTCTGCAAGAAGTTTAATTTGCAAAGGCATTAAGTCCCTAAAGATACCCGACAAAGAGATTACAACGTCGATTCTTGGACGACCAAGCTCTTCAAGTGTCATCAGACTTGCCCCTACTAGACGACCAAAGCTGTCAAATCTGGGCTTAGCACCGTACATCCTTAAAACCTGAGCAATCTGTGCCCCTTCTGTTTTTAAATTATCACTGCCCCAAAGTACCATTGCTATTGACTCAGGCAAAGGAAGTCCGTCCTCGCAGTAGCGGTTTAATATTTTTTCAGCTTGAACAGAACCGTCTTTCATTGCAAAGTTACTTGGAATGCGAAAGGGATCAAAGCCGTGAAGGTTTCGCCCTGTTGGAAGGATCTCTGGTTTGTGAATAATGTCTCCACCAGGTGCAGGCCTGATGTAGTTCGCATCTAAGGCCCTTAATATTCCAGTTAGTTCGCTGTTTTGGTTGAGTAATTGGCTTGAAGCTAGGAGTTTTTCAACTCTATCCAAATTGTTCTCGTCCGCACTGAGTTCTGCAAGGCTTAAAATTTTCCTGCTATTTTGCTGTTCAGAGATGGCGTTAATTGCTTCTGTACTGAGTGGTTTCTCAAAACTTGCCTCGGCCATGATTTTTAAGAATTCATGTTTTTCCTGTGCGCTAGGTGCTTTACCTAAAACGTGAAGACCATTTGGAATAAGGGAGTATTCGAGCTCTAAAATCTTGTTGAGTAAGAGTTGAATGGTTTGGTCTGCTCTTTCGTATTCTTCGTGATGAGCAATTTGCTCACTTGCAAACCAAGGAGGATTAGAATCTGTTAAATCGAGCTCCGCCGCCTGAGCTTGGATCATTAGTGCAAGCTCCTTTTTCTCTACGGTTTCTTCCTTGTCTAAAGTGCGGTATCTCTCCAAGCTAGACTTTAAATCCAAAAGTCCCGTATAAAGCCCAGACTCAGTCATGGGCGGCGTCAAATAACTGATTAATGTGGCGCCAGATCTTCGTTTGGCGATTGCGCCTTCAGAGGGATTGTTGGCTGCGTACAAATAAAAGTTGGGTACATCAGATATCAACCGATCTGGCCAGCACTGCGCAGTCAACCCGTTTTGTTTTCCAGGCATAAACTCCAAAGCCCCGTGCGTACCAAAATGCAGTAGAGCGTGAGTTTTAAAGTCCTCTCTGATGTAACGGTAAAAGGCTGAAAAGGCGTGAGTAGGCGCAAAGCCCTTCTCAAAGAGTAAGCGCATAGGGTCACCCTCATAGCCAAATGAGGGCTGTATGGCGATAAGAAAGTTACCGTACTGTTTGCCAAGAACAAAAATATTAGCGCCGTTGTTAAGTTGTTTCCCAGGTGCTGGGCCCCACTGTGCCTCTATCGCTGAGAGATATTTTTCTCTTTTTATATGATCTTGAGTCGGAATAAGCGTGTGTACGTTAGCGTCTGCACCGTATTTTTTTGCATTTCCGCTAAGAATATCCTCTCTTAACTCATCAATAGAGGAGGGCATGTCTATGCTGTAACCTTCGCTCTTAAGCTTACCCATCATGTGAAACACAGACTCAAAGACCGATAGGTAAGCTGCTGTGCCGATATTTCCAGCATTTGGTGGAAAGTTAAAAAGTACTACAGTAACTTTTTTATCCTCTCTCTTGGTGCGTCTGAGGTCCACAAGCTTGGCTACCCTTTGGGAGAGCATAGATGTTCGCTCTGTACAGGTGAACATATCTTGTTGAACTTGTTCCTTGGAGAAAGTGCATTCCTTGTGACAACCTTTGCAGGTTACCCCTTGAGGTCCGGGGCGTCCTCCAAAAACCATAGGCACAACTGCCCCGTCTAGCTCTGGGATTGCGATCATGATCGTTGACTCAACAGGTAAAAGACCTCTGTTTGACTCACCCCACTGATCAAGCGTTTGAAACTCTACCGGATGCGCCGCTATGTAGGGGACATCTAGTTTTGCCAGCATCTCCTCTGCTGCGTGAGCGTCGTTATAGGCAGGTCCACCGACTAAAGAAAATCCCGTTAACGAAATAACTGCATCTACGGTACTTACTCCGTTCTTCATGAAGAACTCATTGATTGCAGGCCTTGCATCAAGGCCTGCAGCAAATGCGGGTACCACTTGAAGTCCTTGCACTTCTAGTGCTGCAATTACAGCGTCGTAATGCTCCGAGTTATTTGCCAGTAAGTAGGAGCGCAACATCAAAACGCCCACGCGTCCTCGCTTACTTTCGCGGCTATTTAAGATAGGTAATTCGTTAGCTTTGGAGCTAATCTTAGGCTTCATCCTTGGGTGGTACACACCAATGTCTGGATACTCTAGGGGCTCCTCATAAGATAATTTAGAGCATAACTCTCTATGATTTGCCTGTGCTCCCTTACCGTAGCGTGATGCAAGGTAGAGGGCTAGATTGAGCATGTTGTCCTCTGAACCTCCAAGCCAATACTGGATGCATAAAAAATAGGCTCTCAAGTCCTGTGCAGTCCCAGGGATGAAACGCAGTACCTTAGGCAGGCGTCGAAGCATTTTCATTTGTCTCTCACCTGAGCTCGCGTTTTTCTTAGAGGTATCTCCTTTTAATTTTTTGATGAGAGCCATAGGCCCGGATGTGGGCTTGGACATATCTAACTTGCCCAATTTGGTAAGGCGTACTATTTCAGCTGCAGAGACCGCGCAAACCATCGCATCACATTTGTCTCGTCTGGCCTTTAAATCCTCAATGATGGGTAGAAATTGGTTCTCTAAAAAAAGCATTCCTACAAAGATAATGTCAGCACGAGCGATCTCATTTCGGCAATCCTCTAGTAATTTCGTGTCATTTGTATATTGAGTAGCAGAATAGATATTTAAATTAATAAAGGGAGCCACTTTCTTTAGTGCCTGAATGCTTCTATTAACCGCACTGTTTAAGTGCGTGTCCATCGTAATAATCAGGACCCTAAGCTTGGATGCCTTAATATCTTTTGATGTACTTGCTATCATTTAATTGACCGCCGTTAATGGTTTGTAAAAGCCTATGCAAGGCTATTGTGTAAACTTATATTGACATTAGATACTGTCATTTACATTTTACCCATAGGGAAAACACTATGTTTTTGGATTTTTTTGACGTTAAGTGCTTGAGGTGCCAGTGGGTAAGTTGGGGATCGATCGGACGACGGTTTGCGGATACTTCTCAGTTGCAGCGAATTGCGATGGCAGTAATTATTTAATTCTTTAGTTCTCTATTTTTCTTCCGCTTTAATCTGCTGATAAGGGGCGTTTAGGTTTAGTCAGCGCCTTTGAGCAACCCAGTCCAAGGCCTATGATGGATCGCTCAGTTGTAAGTTCTCAGCAAGCACAAAGCAAAGGCGGAATTTGGTTTTAGGTCATACATTGATCTCAGATTTTTGGCTTGGGGTCGGAGTTTGGGTTTGACTATGAAAGTTTGTCGTAAATTTGGTTGTGATTGGTTGTAAACATTAGGGGGGGTGGGCAGAAATGATTTCAAAATATAGGCAATGTATTGAAAAATAAACTGAAATTTTGCAAACCATAAACCTAGCGCCAAAGGTATCAAAAAAAGTTGATATGCACTTGTTTGATTTGTGAGTAGTTACTAAAAAGCGGAGTCCCCTCAATAAAGTTAAGCCTCTCGGTAAGTAGTGATCTCAAGTACAAAGTAATTTAAAAATAATTTCAAATTAAATTAGCACACACACTTTCATTGTTAGTTGGATATAAAATAATCCAACCAACTTCAATATAAGTTGAATAAGTAATTATTTGCGAGCTGAGCTGTGAAGAAGAGTCGCGTTTTTTATACATTAATAGTAATAAGTTTATTTCTTATGATTCTCTTTACTCCTGATTTAAACCGTACAGACTTAGAGCGCAAGTACGCTGGACCGCCTAGTCAATTCACGCTTGTAAACGGCTTAAGGGTTCATTACCGTGACACTGGTGTTCAATCTGCTCAGACGGTTGTATTGCTGCATGGTTTTGGATCTAGTTTGCAAACCTGGGATCAGTGGTCTAGTGTTTTAGATCAAAATTTTCGAGTCGTTAGGCTCGATTTAGCAGGCTTTGGGCTCACTGGAGAATCCCCAGACCATGATTACAGTGATGAAGCTGATGTTGAGCGACTCTCTAACTTCTTAAAACGTATTGGGGTTATCAATCCCATAATAGTTGGCCACTCCATGGGAGGTCGAATTGCTTGGAATTTTGCAAGCACCTACCCACAGCGCGTAAAAAAACTCATACTTTTAGCTCCCGATGGATTCCCAGGTCAAGGTCAAATTTTGGGCGAGCGACCCTATGATGCTGGGGCGATAGCGAATTTGATTAAATATTTCATGCCTAAGTTTTTGGTTAAAAAGAGTTTAGAGCCAGCCTTCTTTGATTCATCTTTAATAAGTGACGAACTACTAGATCGTTATTACGACTTGTTACGAGCCCCGACGATTAGGAGTGCGATTTTGGAGAGAATGAAGCAGACCATAAACTCTGATCCTGTTCCTAAGCTTAGAAGAATAACGTCTCCAACACTTTTGCTTTGGGGGGAGGGTGATAAGATGATACCTTCTAGCAATAGCGCTGACTATAAAAGGGTTCTTTCTACCGCACAAGTGGTACTCCTGCCTAAATCTAGTCATCTTTTGCAGGAAGAAAATTCTCAAGTATCTTTGGGTTATGTTTTAGAGTTTATCAAAATAGATAGTCATTGAGGTAAGATACGCAACCTGGTCGCAGCTAGTTATTAAAAGCTTTTGAGGTCAATGAATATATGAGTTTTCTTCGCCGTTGGCAGTCATTAATCATTTGTATTTTTGCAAGCGTTGCCTGCGCTAGCACAGGTGCTTTTTTAACTAAACTAGATGACTGGTACTTCAGTTTGAATCAGCCCAGTTGGAAGCCACCTGATCCTGCGTTTGGTTTAATTTGGAGTTTGATATTTTCTTTTTGTGCCGCCGCTGCATGGCTGTCTTGGAACTCTGCAAGAACTCATAAAAGAAAGATGCTTTATTTGACCCTATATGTATTGAACGGGGGGCTCAACATTCTTTGGAGTTACTTATACTTCACACTCCACAGACCCGATTGGTCTTTAATTGACTGCATTCCTCTATGGCTATCGGTGCTTTCTTTAATTGTTTTCCAGTGGCGCGACTCGAAAACGGCCTCCATACTTATTTCTCCCTATCTTGTATGGGTAACGATTGCAACTGCCTTAAATTGGCAGACCGTTGTCTTAAACGGGTTTTAAATCACAATTTAAATCGCTAGGAGTTAGCTTTTTTGGCAAACTTTATTTTCTTAAGAAAAGTTCATTATACTAATCCAATAGGCTAAAGTAAAAAATCCACAGAACGCTACAAAAAGTAAAGCGATAAAGGCAAGCGCCTTGTCATCTACAAATTTTCTTACCTTGTTTAAAGTCATTAATGAGTTCATTTTATTTCCCAATTTGAAGTGGACTGTTTATATTTACTAAGATGTTGAATGATTG
The DNA here is from genome assembly GCA_903896615.1 of uncultured Burkholderiales bacterium. Lineage (GTDB taxonomy): Bacteria > Pseudomonadota > Gammaproteobacteria > Burkholderiales > Burkholderiaceae_C > Limnohabitans. The sequence goes on along the minus strand of CAITYM010000130.1, from coordinate 7,591 downwards.
AAAATCAATAAGGAGAGTTTTATGTTCGCAAGAAATTTAGTACTCGCAACATTTACCGTATTCACCTTTTTCTGTTTGTACAAAATATGCGCATTTCTTGGATTACCTCTTTATCCCTACGGCATGCTATTTTTCTTAATTCCAATTTTTGGATTAATCCCGCTTTATCAATACCTGGAGTTCAAGCAATTGCGCGGTTACAAACAACACTTATTGGAAACTGGAAACTACACCGCCGAACACCTAGACTCAATGACTGGTTCAGAAATTGAGAGTTGTTGGCGAGATAGCTTAAGAGGGTAGCCCTTAAAAAACTACTACACATAGATTATTAGCGCCACAGCGCAATCTAATTATTTGATTTGTCCTGGATAGTCGCGGCGTAAATTGCTCCTGTGAAACTGGTTCAGAATCCAGAATACGCATACAACGACCCAGATGATAAAAAGTAATGTACTGGTGTGCATTTTTTTCTCCTTGGTTAAAAATGATGTTTATATTATCCTAAATCTTTAGGAATTTGATTGTTTGATTGTGCTCTTGGCATTTTCAGCACAAGAGGTGCCATTGTAATTATGGTTGCAAAAAGCATCACAATCTCTAAAGCGTAAACGCAGTTGTAACCCAATGGCGCCTGATAGATTGAATCTATTACGTCTCTGATAATTCCGCTTACTGCGATTGCGATTCCTGCAGCAGTTGCTTGCACAGCCCCCCACGCCCCTAGTGCAAGACCACTTTGACCGGGCGGCGCTAGATTCATTGTTGCAGTGAGCGTGCCGTGTCCAAAGAGGCCTCCACCAAAACCAATTGAGAAGATGCCAAACGCAAATATCAAACTCGATTCAAGTGGTGCAGATATGATGACGCATAGGAAGGCAGGAATTCCGAATAGTGCGCCGATGCTTGCCATCTTAAAAGGGTCAAAACCTTTGCTTAAGATATTGGATGCTAACGCAAATCCAACTAATCCTCCCAATGCAAGTGTTGCTGTAAGTGCAGTGGTCGCACCCACACTCAGATGAAGCACCTCACCCCCATAGGGTTCTAAAAGGATGTCCTCCATACTGAATGCAATAGTACCGAGTCCAACCGCTATTAGCCTTCTCAGGGCTTGGTCTCCGTAACAAAACCTTATCCAAGACTCCTTAAAGGTCTCTGTTTTCTGCTTGAGATATGAAGGTTTTTTTACTCTACTTTCCTGCTTCCAAAGTGCGATGACATTTAATACGATTGTGAGAAGTGCTGAAGCTTGAATGACTTGAATCAGGCGACCCGGCGTGAAGTCCTTCAAAATCATTCCAAAAACCAGTGCGCTTAACATCATTCCAATTAGTAGCATGACGTACATGAGTCCAACCACCTTGGGCCTGGATTCCTCGGGCGCTAGATCAGTTGCTAAGGCGAGGCCAGCTGTTTGTGTTGTGTGAAGTCCTGCGCCGACCAACAAAAATGCTACGCCTGCGCCCAAATGGCCAACCCATTCTGGGGCCCTGGAGGCTTGGCCCATGCCAGATAAAACAAGCAGAGCAAAGGGCATTATCGCCAATCCACCAAATTGCACCATCGTGCCTCTCCATATGAAGGGGACACGTTTCCATCCCAGTTGAGATTGATGGACATCAGAGCTAAAGCCAATAATTGCCCTAAATGGTGCAACTACGATGGGCATTGCGACCATCACTGAAACCCATGATGCTGGAACATGAAGTTCAACGATCATCACCCGGTTAAGAGTACCAATAAGTAGAGCTAAGGCCATACCAACTGATACTTGAAATAAAGAGAGTCTTAAAAGTCTAGATAGGGGGAGATTAACGGAGGCCGCATCCGCAAAGGGTAAAAACTTGGTACCACGCTGAAGAAACGAATAAATTATTTTCTTGCTAATGGATGACTTTTCCACTGGAGTAGAGTTTTCTGTCCGGTTAAGTTGAAGGCCATTAGTCATTGTTTACAAAACATGAAATTAAAAAGCACATGAATCAAACAAAACGACTGATTCATGTGCCTTATCCAGTAGCTATTTGGAGGCCGCTGGAGCTGTAACAGCAACTTTGTCGGCGTTTCCGTTCAGAAATGCTTTGACCCATGTTGTGTTATTTAAAATAGCTAAATGCACCGAAAACGATGCAACTGCTACTGCTGCAATAATAAGTGGAACACCCACGGAGGGCTTTACCACTAACCACATTTTTCCGTAAATCATTTGCTGTACCTCTTTTATTTAAGCCAGGGCGAATAGATATAAGCCAAAAGATGAGCGAAGGCAGCAATCATTCCAAAGAATTGTGTTCCTTGGACGATGTGTCGATGTAGCTCCTCTGACTCAGCCTCGGTCAAACCTGTGGGCCAAACTTTATGGTCACTCATTGGTTCTTCTCCTATCAAAGTTCAAATTCAGTGCTCAACCCGCACCAGGGTTTTCCATGGCCTGCATGGTCATGAATCTTATTACCTATCTACTATAGTGTAATTTAAGTTAGACATTTATAAAAGTCAACTTATATTTACACTAATCATTCTATTTATTTTTTAAAGTAGGATTTGGAATTGAAAAGTAAAGTTCAAATATGTGGTGACGACACGAGTCAACTTTAATCAACGCGGTTATTATTAACTCCGGTTTGTTCTGATATTAGTACTTAAATATCCATAAATAATTATATTTTTGCTTTAAATTAATTAAATGTGATGTAATATTTAATTTGAGTAAATCATTAGTAGTTATTGTGAAGGCGCTTGCAAATTGCTGGTTCTATCCTTCGCCATCGCATAGAAGTTTTTCAGTGTTGATCTTATGCTGGCGGTAATACCAAGGGTTTACCATAGTAATATGTTTTTTAAATTGACAATTCAAACTTTTAAAAATCATTAGTTTTCGGTAAATTTGTCTGTCTCACTTATGTTTTGCGCATAATTTCTTGCTCATATAGCCTTCTTTTCTGAGCTCAAATCATGAAAATTCAATTAAGAGTCAATTTATTCTTTGTGTGAGTGATTTATTTAGTCCTGTTTATTATTTAAAAAGTAGGAGGGTATTCCCTTGACGCAAGGTAAATACTATTGCAGATACAGGCCTACTGCGATAAATTTTAGGTAAAGCTATATTGCTAATATATATATAGACCCATCTTTTATGAACATCTATGTGCCCGGAAATATTTCGCTCCCCATAAGATCAATTAGTAATTTTGCAAACATGGCAATGTCTATGTTCTCCAAGAAAGCTACAACTTCTAGTGATAGGTCTCAAAAGATTTTTAGAGATAGCACTGTGGAATGTAATTCCTCTCTTATGTCCATTATTGAGGAGGACATCATTCCAAGACTCTTGGGCGCCCAAAACATGAGTCCAATCGAAATTCAAAATTTGGACCCTCAACGTGCCTTGCCAACTGAGCTTGAGATTCAGCAGTTTGCGTTAATGTGCACATCAGATAACCACGATGCACCGTTACAACTTATCGAGCGTTACTTAAATGAAGGTTTAACAAAAGAAAATATATTCTTAGATCTAATCACCCCTGCAGCACGTTACCTAGGTGATCAATGGATGACAAACAATCTAGATTTTTATCTAGTCACTCATGGTCTTGTGCGAATGCATTCGGTAACTCGTGGTATTGGGTTTTCCTACATTGATGGTCCTCTGATTCAAGGGGAGGTAAGAAGAATTATGATTGCTGCTGCCCCAGGTTCTGAGCATTTGTTAGGCCCGTCAATTGTGTCTGAATTTTTTCGCAAAGAGGGATGGCAGGTAGTTCTGGAGATTTCGCCCACAATTAATGGGCTTGTTCAGGCAGTTCGTAACGAATGGTTTGATGCTGTGGGCCTATCAGTAAGTATTCAAGCACAGCTCACTGAGCTAGCCCCGTTGGTTTCTGAGATTAGAAAATCATCGCGAAATCCACGTGTTGCAATATTATTAGGGGGACCTATCTTCACAATTGAAAATCACGACGCCAGTGATTTTGGCGCCTCTGCCATATGTGTGGATGCCAAGGAAGCTGTAAATCTGGCTCTTTCCTTGATTGCTAATAACTAGACTGCATCAGCAATCTATCGAGCGTAGACTAATCTGTTTTTAATCCCTTGGGCAAGGGAAACTTAAAGTTCTCCTCTACTCCTTTAAGTTGTCTAACACTTAAAGCTCCAAGTTTTTTCAATTCTGTAATTAGCTCTTGAACTAATATCTCGGGGGCAGATGCGCCAGCCGTTACGCCAATACTTTGGTAAACATCAAACCAAGCGGGATCTAAGTCAGCGGCTGAATCCACCATAAAGCTTTTGGTGCCTTGTTTTATTGCTAAATCCTTAAGGCGATTAGAGTTAGAGCTATTTGAACTTCCAACGACGATGATTAGATCAACTTGAGAGCCCATCACCTTCACTGCATCTTGTCTGTTTTGTGTTGCGTAACAAATGTCTTGTTGCTTTGGCATCCTGACCCGTGGAAATCTCTCCTTAATTGCATGGACAATTTCTGCAGTATCGTCCACAGACAAGGTTGTTTGGGTAACCACTGCTAATAAGTCTGTTTGAGTTGGGGACAGACTCGCAACGTCTTCTAAACTCTCTACCAAGTGTATTCCTCCCTCGATTTGTCCCATAGTGCCTTCAACTTCGGGGTGACCCTTGTGTCCAATCATTATGAATTCATACCCTTCATCGGCTAATTTGATGAGTTCGATATGAACTTTTGTAACCAAGGGACAAGTCGCATCAAATACTTTAAGGCGCCTCATTTCAGACTGATGTTCAACAACTTTAGGTACTCCGTGAGCGCTATAAATAAGTGTTGAGCCTAGCGGAACCTCATTGATATTCTCAATAAATATTGCTCCTTTTTGTTTGAGATGGTTGACTACATAAGTGTTGTGTACTATCTCGTGTCTGACATAAATGGGCGCTCCAAATTTAATCAATGCTCTCTCAACAATCTCTATTGCGCGTTCTACCCCTGCGCAAAATCCACGAGGTTGAGCGAGTAAAATTTCACGAACACTTAAGTCGTTCATTTGTGGTGTATCCAGGGACTTGTGTTACTTTTCATTTTTGCCTTAGTAAAAGCATAGATCGTATTAAAAAATAGGTTGTAACAGGAGGGAAATAGAGTTGATATTATTCATGATAACAAAAGTAACTGAAGTCTAAAAAAGTTGATTTCAGGATTTTTTCTAAGATTCCCACATAATTTTGGCAAGTTTAGTACGCCAAAATAAATCTAAAAATCGGTAAAACCCCTATCCCGTAGGATTGAATGCTCAAGTGTTTTAGTTATCCAAGCAGTTAAATTAATTACTTTTAAGATAAATATAGGTAAGGCAATTGAGATAAGCGTTTCTATCAATTAATAAGCGCTTTGCCTTCTACCTTAGCAAGCTGCTTTAAGCGATCAGTGATTCGATGGCAGTCTTGATTGCGTTTTCCTCCTTCATTGCTTTAGAAATTCTGAGCGCATTGTCACGATAATTAGAATTTTTAAAAATCAAAGATATGTATTTAATTAGTAATGCGGTCCTTAATTCGCTTTTTCTCATGTAACCAGGAGAAACACCAAGTCGCATTAACTCACTCCCCCAAAAAGGTTGATCGGCAATATGGGCTACAACAACGCTTGGACAACCTGCAAGTAAACTTGATTGCGTAGTTCCCGCTCCACCGTGATGTATCACTGCAGCGCAATGAGGAAATACTAAGTTATGTGGCAATCGTTTTACGATTAAGATATTGGATTCGTTTGAAAATTGGGTTGTTTCAGATATTGGTAGCTGGAAAATAGCTCTACAGCCCATTTTGATGACTGTCTCTCTCCAAATTTCATATACCTTGAGCCAGGAATCTTTGTTGGGTACAAGCATGCTGCCAAATGTAAAGTAAATAGGTGCTCCTCCACCGTTTAAGAAATCAACAACTTCTCTTTGTAGTTTTGTTTCTTCATAAACTTCTGATGTGTTTAAGAATCCACAAACTTTAAAATTTGTGGGCCAACTTATTTCTCTGGGGCAGACTGCTTTACTAACTGCAATTAGATTCAAGGTATCATTACTCCAAGCCTGCTTCAGCACATTACTGATTAAAGGGGCTTGGTATTTTCTTCTCAAGTCATTTATTTGATTTAGAAATATTTTATTAATTAACCACTGAGCTAGCCTCCACCAAAGTGGAATAGCCCAACGACCTAAATTAACTGCCCCAAAAGGAGCTTGGTGAGGATTTGGAAATATGTTGTGCACAGGGTACAGCGTTACAACTCTTACATTAGCGAGTTCAGCAGCGAGTTGAGTGGGGTAACAGAAAATATGTCTAACTATTAAATCACTTGTATCGCATAATTCAGTTGCGGCATTAAACATCGCTGTTTCTGCTGGATACAGGAAATATTTATTTATTATTTTTAGTTGCTCACTTGGGTCACGAATAGCCTTAAATGCATCACTCATTTTGGCCATCATATCAACACTTGGAAGCATAGGATTGGGCACGTTTACAAGCTCAAATCCATAGTCGTTTGCACTCTTTGAATAATCTCTTTCAGAAACTTCAGTGATGTAGAGTTTGACGTTATGACCAGCTTTCACCAGTCCTGCTGCTAGAGCTATGAAGGGATTGATATCTCCTTCGCTTCCCCATGTTTGCAATCCAATGCGCATAGTTTATATAGATTTGATGGTTGTTAAACCCAAAAAATTCAACCTTAAAATCACGCGTACTTAATTATGAAGTGCATCAAGGTTTAGAGTTTCATGAAACACCTTGCTCTGTGTCTTGAATCCTAATTTCTAGGTCAATTGACAAGCTGGCGTTTGATCATTTTAAGCCACGCGTCCGTTACTATTGATAAAGTTCTCTTTTTCGGTAAGTACTGTCTAAGCAATCCATTATCTGCGATTCTTACAAATAGCCCCTCCAGCAGCTTTATCTGAATAGATAATGTGATAAACGTTTAATGGCAAATAGGCTACTCCGCAGCAAACTGTTAGGGGCTGAGTTGCTAGGCAATCCGGTTAAATGCAGCTTTGAGCGCATCAGGCTCAATGCGCCTGGCGTTGCAGGTAAGCAGAGATATTTCCCGGGCAAGCTGATCGGCTTACTTGGGTCGGTACCCGCTGTCCCTTTTGTTCCCACTAATCTCGCTAGAAATGGTGGACTTGCTACGGCTAAGGTTCTTGGAAATTTAAGTGTGACTAAGTCCTAGTTTCGTGAGGTGAAAAATCTGGTATCGTTCACTCTAGCTGAGTTGTTTATAGGTCAGGACAATTTAGCTGTCCAGGTCAAGAAGCCATGAATACTAAATCACTCTCAGCCTCTTAACTTACAGTCAACGTTGCACTTTTTGCTTTAATCCACTACATATTAATTTGTATTAAAAATGGCTAAATCTTATTCATTTCACCAAGTCGATGTGTTTACAAATCAACCACTACTTGGGAATCCATTAGCTGTAGTACACCATGCTGATGACTTATCAACAATGCAAATGCAACAATTTGCTAACTGGACTAATCTCTCTGAAACTACTTTCCTATTGAAACCCTCAAATCCATTGGCTGACTACAGAGTACGAATATTTACTCCTAGTGCAGAG
>CAITYM010000129.1 GCA_903896615.1 uncultured Burkholderiales bacterium | reverse complement strand
GTGGTAACCCTGTACAGTTAGTCAAAGTACCAGACGTAGGAGTTCCCAGCACTGGAGTTACAAGTGTCGGACTCGTTGCAAGCACAACCGTGGATCCACTGCCTGTGGTGGTTGCCGCAGAAATTGCAGTCCCATTTCCAGATAAAACTGGTGACGTTACGGTCGTTTGAAGAGTAATCGCCGGAATACCAGGTGTGGTAATTGTATCAACCGTTCCTGCAAATCCATTGGCAGAAGTGACGGAAACGGAGCTGATAGAATCGGCCCAACTCAAAGCTCCCGTGCCGTCATTAATGACCGTTTGATTCGCTCCGCCCTGTGCAGCTGGTAGTACTAATTGAAAGGTAGCAGTGGATGCATTAGGTGAAATAGTAACTTGATTCAAATTGACTTGAGACAATAGGAGTGAACTATTTACTGTCAAACCGGCTGCAAACCCTGTTTGAGGGCCTAAAATCGTGCTACCGTTGCCTATTGTGTTTACTACTAAAAACGCTGAACCATCGGAAGTAGTCACTGAATTTTGATTGATAATTGAGTTATCAAATAGGTTGATGGTCAAACCGCAACTTATTGATAAATCAAAAATGGCATGAGAAACAGCACCTGTAATGCTACCCCCTCCCGACATATTAATAATCATTTGATTATTGTTTGAAAACTGAATCATCGGACCAAACCCGGTTACATTTAAAAGAGATCCGCCGTCTTTAAAAGTAAGAGTAGGATTTGGGGCTCCTCCTGAAAGAGTATAGATAGAACCCGTGGATACGGAAGTGAGTGTTATTCCCCTACCAAGAATTGGAAACTCTCCGAAGACCGCACCGTCTGCCATGGTGACGGTCGTAGGAGTTCCATTTAACGCTATGAATTCCACATTGCCTAAAAAATAGGTCCCGGATGGAATTGTAATCGCGCTAAAAGTAGGATCCATCACCACTGTGACGTAGGCATTTTGATCAGTTGTAATTGCTGTGATTAAACTAGCCCATGAAGTATAAGTGCTTCCACTACTGGTTCCGCCCGGCTGAAACACAACAGACGAATTTAAAGCCGCCGTCTGCCAACTTAAGTTACCGGCTCCATCATTTACAAATGTTTGTCCGGCTACTGATTGATTTTGTGGAAAGAAAAGATTGTAATTAGAAGTATTAGGATCTGCATGAACCTGCAAAGCACCGTTGTTATTTATTCCATAAAAAATGTTACTTTGACTATAAGAAGTTGTCCCTGAAAATAACGCCTGTGGGAAATAAATAGCATTATTATTATTGTAAAACACATAGGCATTAGCAGTACTATCCACCGATGCAATTACGTTTTGATGTACAACTACATTTACATCTAAATCCACAAACAAACCAACTGAAGGCTGTAATTGAATCACCGGAGAGGAAGGGGCAGATCCAAAACATTCAGAGTTTTCTCCTAATACTAAGGTAGGATTTGATCCGGTCAGGCAATTAATCATTGGAGCCCCTGAACCGTTCATAAGTAAAGCGCTACCACCTAGGATACTAAAAACATCATTCAAGCTGCTGGTATAGACTACCGAAGCACTTGATGACGTCATGGCTATGTTGTATTCAAGCGTAGGGAATCCAGTAAAAGTACAACCATCGGCTAAATTAATATTTGAAAAATTCGATGATCCCAAAGAAGGTAAAGAAGTAAAGGATACATTTTGAAGATTATAAGTCCCAGCCGGGATGGTTGAGGTCCCTCCCGAAAACGTATTATCTACCGTAACGACTATAGGACCCGATACAGCAGAAATAATTGCATAAACATCGGACCAATTACTGTAAACGTTCTGACCTCCAGAGCCCCCTACCTGCCAAGTTATCGTATTACCTACGTTAAGAGGTACCCAATTTGTGGTGGTGCCATTATCCTTTTTTAAATACAGATTAAAAGTATTGTTTGAAAAAAATGCATCTCCGGAATTGCCAGCTAATGCGATTACACTAGGATTAATATTTCCAGAAGAAATAGAAGAAAAATTAGCTAACTGTAATTTACCGAAATTATCTACAGTAAGGAGCGTATTATTTGCATTATCGTTAATTTGAAAAATAGGCGTTGTTTGGGTAGTATTGCCTTGAAGTAAAAGTTGAGTTTGGTCAACAAGATTTGAACCATAAATTTGAGTCAACGCGTTAATACCCTGACCAGCATAATTAACAAGAATTTGACCAGCAGGGGAGATTTGAAGTCTAGGAATCTGAGTAGTATAATCAATAATATTAAAAAATCCGGTTCCGTATGCAGAATTAGAATCCGATGTATTGATGACATAACCCTGGCCAGACGGACCAGTATTCTCTAACCAAATACCTGTTTCATTCCCACTTGCAGAAATCTTTAATGAAATATCCCCAACCGTACCCGTTGCACCGGCAGGCCCGGCAATGCTGAGAGGAAAGGTACCTGGAGTCGTCCCAATTGCTAATTCATTGACTATGGTGACATTTGTCCCATCAAACGTAAAGTTTGCGGAACCACCAAAAGCGCCCGCGTTATTGTATTGAACATCCGTATTAGCTCCGCCTGGAACACCACTGCTACCGCCGCCACCGCTTGGAGGCCATACAAAAGTACTCATGATAAATCCTTTGAGGTTAAAATAGAGGTTAATGTCCCACTGCCGGATGAATTCACGTATTGTACGGCAAGATAATAAAACGGCACCTGTTGGCAGCTAATCAAATAGCCTAGATTGGATCCACTGGGTTGAGTAATTGCAGGGTTGAAAGTCAAATCAGTATAATTTACCCCGTCGTTTGAGCAAATCACTGAAAAGGTTCCACTCATAGTTCCAGTAAAATTGACCTGAATTCCAATATTATGCTGTTGATTAATATTAGTAGGGGAGGAAGTGTAGGTATTTGTCCCTGTCACTGCCTGGGATGAAAATTGTGTAAAGACATTAAATCTAGTTGCACCCATAGTTCCCCTTCGTGAGTTAAGCTTTCGTAAAAAAGCAAAGGTGATAACTCATCATATCTATATTCTAAAATTAATTAAGAGTTTTCTTCGTCTCCCTGCCTTAATTGTTCACTTAGAGTTTGAGTCCGATTGGAAAGGTTGAGCTTCGCAAGTCCAGCTTGAGTAGATTTTCGCCCTTGTTTGGGTAAAGATTGTTGACTCAAATTAGAGTTTAAAGCTGTCTGATTAGACATGATTGCTTGTGGGGTAAGACTTCCATCCATGGGTTGTCCCATAAATTTAGATAAAGCTACTTTTTGACCATAGGGAAGCTTCTTAGCTTGCTCCGTATCCATGCTTTCAACTATTTGCTGTCTCATGCTTTGAAGTAGGTCGGGATGAACGGCATTAAGTGCCTCCATCGTTTCATTAGACAAAGATCCATTTTTGATTTGCTGTAAGCTGTGAATGGGATCATTGACGGTATTGAAAGATTGAATAAACTGATTTTTCTGTGCTTGAGTAGGTTCCCATTTAGCAGATAATGGGTAAGTTGAAACTGGCTTAGGGATTTTACTCTGAAGATACTGCACTCCCTTTAAATATGACGTTTGATATCCTCTAGTAATATTAGGCGCTGCATTATGAAGTGAATTAGTATTTTCGGAAATATCATCCATCATCTTTTGTGGATTAGATGCATATTGATTAATTATTGCTGTGTTTTTATCATAATCTTTATCAGACATTTGAGTGGTACCACTTAAAAAAGCCCCTCTTACTGTATTTTTTGAAGTTGGAGAAAAGATCGCTGCTACACCGTCTTTAATTCTGTCTGTGGTTCTATTCAAAATACCGTTAATTGCTTTTAGCTTGGAAGCTTGATTTGCTTGAAACTGAGCCTGTTCAAATTGTTCAGGGGACAGATTAACTTTGTGTTTTATGTATTGTGATAATAGTATGTCTTTCCCCCAGTTAGCAGCAGATGCTACCGGATGTTTCATATATTCGATATAAGCCTGCGTCCCAGCGGTGCCAGAAGGGTTGAAATTCTTCAGAAAATGATCAAAATAAACTTTGCCAGCATCAAAGACTTTTTGCTCTTCAGGCGTGAAAATGACATTTTTCATTTCTGGAGAAATACCAGCATATTGATTATTAAATTTTTTGGCACTAAATTTTCCATCCGTAAGCGATGCCGCTCTTAATTTAGCTTTTTCATAGGCAGATAAAGTCTGAGTGACTTCAGGGAAGTTTTCATGCATATACTCTAAAGCCCTGGCATTATTTTTAGAAAACAGTCTATTTGCGACCTTTTCAGGTGTTTCATCAGCTATCTTATTGAGAAAATCTTGAGCACCATAAATCTTTTTATTACCCCAAAGGACTTTCCCTATTTTACCAATTGTACCTCGAAAATCAGAATACATGCCTCGCGCTTGGTCTAATTGATCAGACAAACCAAGCATGCCCTTTTGAGCTTCTGGATCTTCTAATGATGACGCAAAAGATTTGATAGAACTATGTTCTAGATCGTCAATTCTATCTCTAATTTGTTCAGCGATAAAACTATTTTCAGGTCCGGTATTTCGATTCAAAGCGGTTCTAAAATTTTGCAGTTGTTGTAACCGATCGATATCATTTAATCGGTTCCCAAATTTTTCCACCGTATCATATTCGGGCGTTCCCTTAACTAATCCGTGCTCATCAATTAAATCTAAAATAGCATTTTGAGCCCCTGCTTTATTGGCTACCGGAATTTGAGGATAGACCGTTTCAATTTTGTCATAGAGATCTTTAACAGGCTGATACCGTTCCGATACAGCATTAGATAAAAGTTCTTTTGCTTGATCTCCAGCTTGAGCTAGGGAAAGGTCGCTTCCTTCTCCCAAAGTCTCAGCCATAGTTTGAGAACCTTTTTCCCATGCTGCATTATACAAACGGTTAGAAGCTATCCCAGTCGGGCTCGGGGATTGATTCAAAGCATGGATCATTTTTTGAGTAGGTTCATCGGCAATTAAACTGCCTTCTGGGGCAATAGTACCTAGTGTTTTGGCAGAATCAGATATTAACGGCGCCTCCGGTTTTAGGTTATTCAACCCGTCAACTATAGGTGCCCGATCTGCTTCATCCAAAGACTCTAGTGGAACGGAATCTCTAAATTTAGGTGCGTTAGGATCTCCCGCTTGAGTCATTTCCTCGGCGGCTGTCAAAGGAACGTCAGGTGCTCCTAGTCCCGCTTCATTCAATGCCTGTTCAGCAGATACCGCGCCTGTAGGGGCAATTTCAGCAGGAGCTTTTCTAAGCATTGCCGGAAGTGCTTCGATCCCTTTGGATAAAGCCCCTAATCCTCCTCCCAAAGCCGCGCCGAACCCTATGTCTGCGAGGATCTTTTGTCCATTAAGATTAGGATCTCCCATGGAGTAATCCGATACGACATTCCCAGCACCAAAAGTCGCGCCTTCTGCCGCATGACCGATAACACGGGGAAGGATTCCCTTTGCACCGGCACCTACTAGCCCAGCTTCCACGGGAGCAGATAACCCCCCTGTAACTCCAATTAAAGCAGCACCGCCGGCAATGTTCCCCAATCCACTGGTGTACGGATTAGCCTCAGCACGTCCAGCCATGGCTTCTGGAGTAGTTAGGCCTAATTTAGTCTCTAGTAATCCGCTGGTGCCTAACGATGCTCCTCGACCAAAAGCCTCGAGCCCAGCAAGGGCTTGCTGACCAGTACTGCCATATTGAGACTGTAAAGCATTATATTGATCGATTCGTTTTTGAGTTAAATACTGTTGAGGATCAAATTGAGCCCTTTGTGCGTCATCGACGGGAATAGGTTCTTCTGTATTTGTTGCTGAAGGCTTAGTAGCTAGATAAGCTTGATTTACTAAGCCAGGATCTACTTGAGTTTGCTCAGTTTGATCAGCCATTTATTGACCTACGTTATTTCTGCTTAGAATTTCCGATGAACCAGGAGCCTGGGGATTTCGCCTAGCATGATCTATTGCCACTGCATCGATTGGAGATGTTTTAAAAGTTTTACCTCCATACATCATTTGCAAATTCCGTTGGTGCTGCTGTACTTGCTGTTGCAAATCTTGTAGTTTAGCAATTTCAGAAGTATTGAAAAGAGATCCTACATTTCCGACCTGTTCGTTATAATTTCCATATTCATGACCATTTAACCGATTCAAGCCGGTGAGATTATTTCCACTAACAATCAAGCTATCTGTTAAATTTTTGGCTTTTGCACTCAGTGCATTTGCAGGAAGGTTACTCCATATTCCTGCTTTGTTTTGCGCAAAATCTAAAGCATCATTTAACCTACTTGAAAAATCTTTATATCCTAATAATTCGTCTCTTTGTTTTTCTGCCAGTGGAATATCAGATACAAACATTCCAGGGACATATTTTTTATCTATTTCTTGAGCCATTTGAGGGTTAAGTTGTTTTAAAACTTGCATGTTTTGTTGAAATTCTTGTTCCGTACCAGGATGCCCTTGATTAATTGCTAGAGCAGCTTGATTTAATCTTTGCTGTTGTTGAAATTGCAAAGCTAATTGCGAAAGTCTTGTCTGTGAGTCGGCAGAGTTATTTAATGCTGAAGCTTCTTGAATTTTGGCTTGGACTGGTGCCAATAACTGATTTCGAGTAGCAGCGTTTGCAGCTGCTTCACTCCCATAATTTTCTCGGTTCATTTTCCAAAGATTCATTGCCTGAGACTGATCATTTCTTTGAGCTTCAATGTCGTTATCAATAGACTTCTGAATCATCTCTGCCGCTAAGTTAGGACCATGAGTTAGTCCAGCACCAATCCCACCAATCACAGAAGCAATGGCTAACCCTATTTTATTTCCAGTCCCTAAATTCTTATATAATCTGTTTGGATCTATTTTGTGATCAAGAATTGCTTTTTTTAAATCCTCATCTTTTGCTTGATACTTATTGAAAGTATCCATCATGCTTGGCAATTGATCAGTTTTAGCTTTGTAATTGTTCCATTCGTTTTGAATGTCTGCTTTATTAGCAGAAATATCCTTTTGCTGTTGTTGCAATTGCGCCATTACATCATTGGGATTCATCATGCCAGTAGGTGCGGCATTCCCTAGAGAAGTAGCGCCAGTGTTTTGTGCTTGTGGCATTGGAGGTGTAGAAACATTAGCTACGCTTCGGTCGCTTTGGTCCTGCTGGTCGGGTTGCTTGAAGCTTATTGTATCGTCATCGGATGATTGAGGTATTCCATCCGATTGGGGTAAAGCTATTGTGGCTTGTGGCATCAAATCAGCAATGGACATATTGCCAGCATTAAACTGAGAATTATTTTGAGGAACCGGAGCTTGGAAAGTAGGGCTATCGGTATTCGTGCTTACTGAAATTGTATCATCACCGGTACCTTGAGGAGTGCCACCGTCAAAGTTTTGATGACGTTTCAGTTTAGAAATTAAACTTTGCGCTTTTGTACTTAATCCCTGTTTTGGAACTGTAATGGACTTACCTTTAGGATGCCCAATCGTGTAGTTATTACTATCCTCTTTTAGGAGTGAAAAGTCTGACAAATTCATTTGTTTTTTCTCCCTGCAATCGCACGTTGCAAAGCATTCTTAAAATCTTCTTTCGGGTTACCTTTCCCTTTTTTAGCTTCAATGGCGGCTACAAACTGCGCAGCGCCTTTGACCGGATCTTGCGACTGAGTGACTGAGTTAGGAATAACGATTTCACCCTTAGATAACATGGCAGGGACAACATCGTTCTTCTTGTTATCGCCAGAGTATTGAGGTTTGCCAGGAACTTTCCCACCGATCTTCATCATTTGTGGGAACGCCGACACTGTCCCCCCCGATGCGTAACCAGGATGATAAATTTTAGCCACCTCATGCAAATGGGGGGGCAACTTAAACGTTTTCTTTAGCTTAGGATCTCCAATTTCACCGCCCTTGGCCGCTGCTGCTAAAGCAACTAAGCCTGCTCCAATCCCGGATGCAGCACCCCCTGCACCTTGTGCTAAAATTTGGTTATTGCCTCCAGCTTGAGCAACGCTCGCCGTATTTAAATTAGACTGCATTTGAACATTTTGCTCATTTTGGTTTCCAAGGAATCCTAACAATTGCCCTTGTTCTCCTTGGAGGCTTTGATTGTAGCTATTTAAAGCACTGCCTTGTTGCCCTGTTTGTTGAAGAGCGTAATTAGATAAAGCAGATTGTTGTGCTTGTTGTTGACCAATCTGTGTATTTGCTAAGCCAGCCATTTGAGATTGCTGAGCCTGAAGCGCTTGTTGTCCCTGTAATTGTTGTTGAGCCTGTAAAGTCGCCGCTTGACCTACAGCCTGTTGTTGAGTCGCAGCGCCTTGTTGTGCTGCTTGTCTGGCTAATAACCCTGCATTGGCGCCCGCCCCTCTTTGAGAGGCCATTAATGCCGCTTCATTGGCTACATTGGTACCAGTATTTTCATTCAGTTGATTTTGAACAGGATTAATTCCTGTTCCAGCTGCCTGCTTTTGTAGAGCGTTAGCAAGAGATTGCTGTTGTTGAAATACGGAAGCTTGATTCCCGGCTCCGTTATTAAATGCCAGCTGATTGGATAAAGCTTGCTGCTGGTTATAAGTGCTTTGCTCATTCCCTATCCCATTTAATCCCGCCAGCTGTTGTTGAAACAGATTTTGTTGGGCTAGTCCTTCTTGACTGTGAGCAATAGCATTCGAAGCCTGATACGCGTTTGTAGGATTCACTAGCTGAGCCGCACCTACATTTTGAGTCAGATTAGAAGTATTGAGGTAGGGATTTCCGTAATTTATTCCTGATTGTGGCAGTGTTTGGTATCCTTTTGAGGAATTATTTACAGGTTGATTGGCATTATTTTGTGCGGTATTTGCAACAGTTGATGGATAACTAGGTAATGGCGTATTTCCAGTTCCTGTATCGGGACCACCTATTCCACTTGCGGTTCCTCCGCTGGGTACAAAAGGGTTAACGGTACCTCCCATATCAAAATGCTGTTTCATCCCATTAATCATGTTAGTCGCATTTGCAGATAATCCTTGTTTAGGCACCTGCATTTGATTCCCATTGTGCTCAATTAAAAAATGAGTCGGTGATTCGCTTATTAGTTTCATGAATTCCCTCCAGCCGTATGGTCTGCTCGGATTGCTCGGTAACCCTTCTTGTATCCTACGACGCAGTTAATACCTGATAATGTAAACCCTGCTCCGGCAGTAACTCCATATTTAGGATCGTAAATCTCATTCAAAGTAATCTGAAAGGCCTGACACCGGTCCCGAGTGGGAAAGATTCGCCAGTTCTCAAGGCTACCTTCCCCGCCGTAGGGATTGCCTGAACCATAAGTTAAATCCTGACCATAGCCCGGGGCATAGTTACTCGGGGTAATGTTCACTTGCTGAGTCGTATTATTCCAACCCGTAGCGTAGTCATAGTTAATCAAAAGGTTCAAAATATGAGGACTGTAATAAGTTCCCAAAATGTAGAAGCTGTATAGCCTTTGATATGCCTGCAGCTGGTTAAAATTGATCCAACTGGTAGTAAAACTCATTAAGACCGGATTGGAGTTGTCCAAATACACGCCCGGAGTCTCCTGGAAAACCGCCCCTAGATCGTTTAAATAAGTATGCAATCCTTGGTACACGCAGCTTGAAATTGCTGGAAGATTCACGAAGGTTCCCCACTGACCGTAGTAGTAATCATACATGAGGGTAATTCCAGACGACATCGTGAACCTGACTTGATTTGTCCCTGGAATGTTAATCGCGCTTTGTACTGTTGCGTCTTTGGTAAATTTTTCGACTGCGGCCCCAATGTACTGAGTCGAAAGATCACGCCCTAACAGAAAAATCTGATTGCCAGCTTCGGATTGAAACTCAAACATTAACCCCTGGGGCATGAATACAATGGATTGCTGGTTGGAACACCCAATAGTAGAGGTAATAAAGATAGGGGCACTGTATTGAGAGTTAGCGCCCGTATTATCGGGACCCTGACCATTTAAGTAATTAATAGCTGAAGCCTTAAAAAGCACTAACTTGTCATCCATGGCCGCGCCACAAGTCAATGGACCGGTGGGGCCTTGTGCGCCCACGTTTGGATTCACATAGATCGTAAACAAGTCAGAGAATTCTACTGGAGTTGCTTCGATGACCTGTTTTGAATACCACAGAAGATTATTATCCTCGGAAGTAATTCCCCAAAGTCTATCGTCGAAAAGAAAAAGGTTTTTAAATGAAGGCCCACCGATATCCTCTACTACCCCCCCAGTGGTGTATAGGACGTTGTTTCCCAAAATAGACGAATCAGCTACAGTATCTGTATAGGAGATTGAATCCACATTGGTGCTATTCAAAATGGGAGAACTAATAGAGGTAGTTTGATAATAAACTTGTTGTCCAACGCTCCATCGATAAATGACAATCTTTACAGGATTGGCTGTCTTATAAGTTAATCTCAATGTAGGGATATTTAAAACGACTGAGCCAGCAGTTCCACTCCCGGTAGTAGTTACCGCTACTGGAATGCTTGGAGCAGACCGAAACGCATTCCCCTGATTGTCTGTCCACTCGTAGGTGACTTGGTACCAATAAGCATTAGTATTTGTCGTGCCGTCAGGTTTTGCGGCCATGGAACCACCTGTGGCAGACCATGCAGCTGACACATTATCAGGATACAAAAAGAAGCCTTGCTCAGTAGCAGCATAGCCGTCATACGCCCACGTAAAGCCACCCGTGACATTGAGATTAGTCCCAATCTCAGCACTCCCCACATTAGAAAGAGAAAAATCAAATTTAACTAGGTTGAGACCTGTTTGGGAATAGATGCCTGCTATTTGTGAACCGGTTGGAACATTGGTATTTTTATTTACTGCCTGGATTAAGTCTTTATAGAGATAACCCATATAAGCATGAGTACCGTTCATCGTAACGGAAGGTAAGCCAGTAGTGAGGTACCCGCCCCCGTTTTGATAAGCAAGCTTTGCGAAAATAAATCCGTTTGTAGTTCCTAAGAAATAAGTATTTTGATAGGCAGATTGATAAGTCATTAAAAAACAACCAATACTTACCCCGCCTAAATTGACAATAAAGCCTTTGGACGCAAGTCCTACCGAACGGAAAGGGATATCAAAATTACTAATGGTCCCTGTCGACGTTACGGTATTTTCTGCAATAAAATTGGTAGGTAATGTAGACCCGTAACTATAAGCGTTCGAGACTTCCACTATTACCGTGTTTTGACTATTTTGTGCGACGCCTGTTATATTTAAAACAGTATAGGACTCGCTCGTAAACATTACGGTTGGAACCAGGATAGAGTTTAAATGTCGATCCCTTGCTAAGGTATAGATTACGTTACCGGTAGTGTTATAACAATTAACCCAAATATATCCATAAGTCTGATCAATCGATATTCCAATAATAGAAGCTACGTTTGATCCACTTGCTACGGTAACGCTACTAGACGCTACTAACGAAGGATTAATATAAGACATTTTAACACCACTAGAGGTATTAAAAGCAAGATAGAGAGAATCGTTAAAGACACCTCCGTCCCAAGCCACTGCCGTGGTCGGAGTATAATTTGTAGTCACAGTACCAATTGAAGTACTTACTGTCGGGTTAGCAATACTAATTGCAAAATACTGAAGTTCATAATTACTGGGATGACTAGTAAAAACGATAATAAAATACCGAGAAGTTACAAATACTCTAGGCGTTCCATAGGTAGCATTTGCTGTGCTAATAGTCGTGGGGGGGATAATATTTTGACCGGTCGAAGAGTCGGCCACGGCATACCTAAATATTTTAGCACTTAAGCTGCTTGGATTTTGATCCGTGTAAACAGTACAAACAAGGCCATTCGTTGATACGACTGAATCGATTTGACTTTGATTTGTATTGTTTCGAATCAATGGCAGAGTCGATAAACTCATGGGGAAAATCTGGCCTTTGTTAGACCAGTTCCCATATCCTGATGAATAAGACTCGATGACGCTACCGATAGCTGTGAGATCCCCGTTAAACGTGGTTAAAAATTTAAAATTAGAGCCCACCTCACTAGCAGGCGGCAAAGCAGCCAATGGGCCGAATCCATTTCTTTTTTGAAGTAACCCACCTTTTAAAAAAATAGAATTCTGCAAATTCAAAAACTTTCCCACGCTGACTTGATAAGGATCAGTCTTGGTATCGACTCCTTGAGAAAAGTTAATGGTAAGATTTTGTTTTGCTAATGCCATATTATTTTAATTCATAAGCTAAAAGTTTTGCATAATAAACATACCCAATAAAAGATGAATTTGTGACTAACATTTTAACCGAAAATGTATAAGTTCCAGCCGATACCGGATATATTGTGAAAACAGATGATGATGGAACTTCAATCGACAAAGCCGAATAAGAACCATTTACATATTGTTCAATGGTATAAGCTCCAATTTGTGTGGATCCTTGATAAAGTCCTATCGCAGCACTTGTATAGGCACTGGAACCACTTACTATGCTTGATCCGACCATAGAAGGAAAAGCGCCGTCGGCGATTAGTCCAATCCAAATTGGATTCCCATAAGAAGTTAAAGAAACAGATAAGTTAGTCACCGGTACAGCAGAAGTACTGCTAGTTGAAAAAGCGCCGCAACTTGAACTGATTGTAACACCGGTCGGAACCGTGCTAATCACGCCGCTAGAATTCATCACTAAAGCGGAATTTGCACCCGGAAGCGCTGGTAAAGTAATCTGATAACCTGAAGACAGAGAACTAGGCGCCGTCAAAAGAATGTAGTTGCCAGTTGGAGATGGATAAGACCCTGGATACCGAATTACTAAGCTCCCGCCGTCTATATTTGCAGCAGTACTGGTGGCTTGCTGAAACTGAAAAGTACCTGAAGCGCTTTGATATGCCGCTGAAGCTGTTCCACTGGGCAGACCTGTAATGGTACCAGACGCGCCGGCTACAGACCCTCCGCTAGTAATTCTAATCTGATTTCCTGCTCCGTCATTGTAATAGAGATCTACTCCCGATTCATAGATACAACCCAAATCGGATGATCCAGACAAAGGGGCACTATTAGGATTAAACCGCGCGCTTCTTAAAACCGTCGCATTGTTAGACTGAAAAGTAAGATCAGCGTTAATATTCAATCCCACCGGATTAATTTGAACACCGCTTCCGGGGCTATGGTTATGAGCATCCACAATAGTCAGAGATGCATTTAAATCCTGCGCCCAAGTCGGCCCTGGTGCTACCCCTGGAACCGGGACGACTAAGTTCATGTTGGGTGATAGGTAGTAGTTCATTAAAAAACCTCCAGGTTGACTGTAACCGCAGCGCTACTGACAAGCACGAGAGTCAATTGTGGCGTTTGATTTGAAGCTTGTTTGTCATAGATCGTAGCAGCGCCGTTAATCCCTATGATTCTCCAGCCAGTGAGCTTCTGCCCTAATAGATGGTTGACCACTGTCGTCCCACTCCCCAAAATTACCCCGGTCAAAATATTGCTTTGAAGAGATGGATTGGAAAGAAACGGGTTAATAATTGCGGCCCACTTGGTCTGCATCAACATCAAATCTTTTAGTGATGACAGGAAAATTGGTAGGTTCAAGAACACCTCATGACGCTATGCGCTGCTTCGGATATCCAAATCACTTTCAACCCCATCCCCCGCCTCCAAAACCGCTTCCGAAACTATCTCCCCACGAAAAATTCCTGGTTCTACTGTCGGAAACTGTTTCAGGTTCTCCCACGTTTCTATTCTCGGCGGCTTCCTCAATTCGTTTCAACAAGGCCATTTTTTGAGCCATGAATACCGAGGTGTCCTCTTCAGTCTTAGCCAACGCTTTAGCGCAAACATCGGCCACGATATATTCCTCCCAACCAGAAATCGCGTCTAAGGTATCCGTATCGTTAATCAACTGATTAGGGCGTGGCGAATACCAAATCCGAATCGTCTGACCTGAACCTGCTATGGGTACAATTTGTAAATTTTTACCCCAAAGGCGGTATCTCAAATTTGTAATACCGTACATAGTATACTGGTTCGGGTAATTCCAAAGATTTGCCTGAATCGCTTGAAACTCACGTAAAGTAATCCAACTATTCGGATCGGAAGGATTTAAAGCTACCTCACATCTCATGAGCTTGTAAAAGTCTGCTGGCAAAGGAAATACTTGTGCTTGGTAAACAGGGTCAATTTGTCCAGTAGTCGTATAAGTCACCGGGGGGGCAATAAAATAATCATCCCCGAATTTTTGAATCATGATGTCATAAAGTTCTTTGTAACTTTGAGAGATCATCGAGTTCCATTCCTGCGCAGTAATATTATCGGAATTCACTCGGTCTGTTCTCTGTTGACTTTCGAGTCTAAGATTACCTACGGTAGTCTGACCGGGATTAAGAGCCTGTCCGACTAGGGACGCCGTAGGTAGAGAAGTGTTGGTCCCGTTCGAAGCTTGAACCTGATAATAATAGAGGGTACCAACGCTTGCTGTAAAGTCACTATACGAGAGAGTAGTGACATTTGCTAAATTTGTAAAAGTCACGTTATCCGTCGATCGATTCACATAATAGCTAGTAACTAACGGGGATTGGTTCCAACTCAAAGCAACCTGGCCTTGCGCTGAAACTGCAAGGAAGTTCGTCGGCGTTACTACGTTTCCCACCGCAGGAATAGGCATAATTCTTCCTTAAAAAAATGAGAGAGGCCCCGTCATCCGTGACTAAACCCCGGAAAGATTTGTGTGGGTTAGCCTCTCTCGGATATTGTAATCTATTTATTCATTTCGTCCACATTATCCCCACCATCAAAGCTATTTCCTTCACTCATGTGAATGTTGAGGAAATTGCCTAAAGCCTCCGCAAGCTTGTGAGGAGACTTTTCATGGTGGGCGGCGATAATGTCCTGAGCAGCTGCATGTAGCCCACTCATTTCTCCATCTTCGCCCTTTTCGGTTTCGGCTTTCATAGGAGTAGGCATCATCGTGCGTTCCCCTTTGCCGTTACGTTTACCTAAAATAGTCGTTACCGCCCTTTTGTGGTCGTCATCAAAAAACATGATTAATCTCCTTGGACTTGGATATAAGAGTTACCCATGAAAAAGGACAACGCAATGACAGTTCCATTGGCTGGAGCGGCTGGGGTCGATCCGTTTAAGCACTGGAGAACCATATAAGAGCCTGACCAACCACCACCTAGGAAGGATGCTCCGTTAAAGTTCGCTCCAAAGCTTTGGTTTGGGTCACCCACTAATTCAATGGAGGTTAATCCTGAAACGCTCGGTGCCTCCACAATCCCTGTACCTGTTCCACCACCTGTTGCAGTGGCGATGAAAGATTGACCCACAGTAGGAATCTGTCCAGCTGGAAGACCCACTGCAGCCCAATTTGCTTGAGTGCTGGTACCGACTGAAACGATAATATATGGATTACCGATCGTCATGACACTAGATCCGCTAATGCTAATCGGTGTTCCAGAGACTGGAGATGCAAAGCCTGAAGTTCCAAAATAATAAGCATTAAAATTGTCTTGGAATTGGATGTAAATGTAATTTGCAGCAGGTCCGGTAGGAGTTGGGCTTCCTACAGCTGCATAGTTAATCGAAACGGTCCCTGATGCTGTAGCAGCATTAGTCATCACGATTGAACTTGAGCTTGCGATCGAAGAGATCAAAGTTCCAGCTGGTACGCCAGTACCTGACAAAGGCATTCCAGGAAACAGAGTTGCTGTCCCTGAAGCAATTCCGGTTACAGTTGCCGATGTATTAGTAGTGGTTCCAGTAAATGCAGCGGTCGTATGCATGAAAACGCGATAGACACCAGCGCCTTTTAAATTAAGAACGCCGTAGCCATTCCCATTTGCATTATCGACCACAAAATTACAATCCAACATGACGGGTTTTTTATGCAAGGTCCCGAAAAACTGCGTAAACCATCTATTTGCCATGGCTGAAATTCCCTCTCAGTTAAGGGCAGGCGTCCGTTCCTGCTCTTTTGTTTTAAGAGTGTGGGAGCAATACACTCCAACACCCCTATCTTGTATTAATTCTAGCTCTAATACCGTAACACGGCATTAGAATAATCATACTAGAATTATTTTGTGCCATGATGTTTTAAATAATCCATACAGAATTGTAAGATTATAGGTGAATCTCTAAAGTGCCCTAAAACAATATTACATTGATAACAAAGCAGTCCCCTTATCTTTCCACTTACATGGCAATGATCTACATAAAGAGATTTTTTTTGTTTCGATTGATGTTCTTTACAAATTGCACAGCATTCGTTTTGGCTTGCCAATATTTCATTATATTTTTCTAAAGTAAGGCCATATTTACATAATAAATTATACCTTTTAAATCCTTCGGGATTATTATTTTCCCACTTTTTTTTAGCCCTTTTTATAACGTCAGGATTATTCTTATTATATTGGTTATTTCTGGCACGTTC
Organism: uncultured Burkholderiales bacterium; assembly: GCA_903896615.1. Lineage (GTDB taxonomy): Bacteria > Pseudomonadota > Gammaproteobacteria > Burkholderiales > Burkholderiaceae_C > Limnohabitans. The sequence continues at coordinate 18,741 of CAITYM010000129.1, read as the reverse complement.
TCTCTTAACAACATCTGGATTGGATCTGTATTGATCCATCTTGTTCTTGCAACATTTTTTGCAAGTCCATCTCAATCCATCCTTAGTCCTTGAGGCTTTACTAAATTCTTTTTCCTCTAGATTTAATTTGCATTGGAGGCATATTTTCATATGCACCACATATATTAAAACATGTTAAAAAGGGCAAGACATTCCTGCCTTGCCCCCCATTAATTCAACCTAAGTTAATTAAAATTCCTGAAGCTGAACCTGAATAACTCCGTTATGACCTGGATGGGTGCAATAAACATTGCCGTACGTTCCAACACGTAACTCAGCACTGTCTACTCCAGGAACTCGGAGTATTTCTATTTCATCCATGTACTTACTTGCTGTTACCCCGGTTTTCACCGTGGCCTACTCACCTCTTCGGGCTTCGGCTCACTAGTTTTATTTATATCTAGTGTTCAGACTATCGCATCCCTTTCGGGTTCTCTCACTTAGTCGTTCAGGCTGCTTTCGCTTGCCCCCTGTTACCCTGTCGGGCCTCCAAGTCAATCAGAGAGAATTTATACATCCCTAAGCAACGTTGAGGATGTGCGGAGCAGGATTTTGAGAACGGAGTACCCATGAATCCATTTCCAAACAGTAAATTAATCCGTCTGGACAGTTTCTGTCTGGAAAGACACTCATAACAGTGTTGGCTCCATTCACTTGAACGCCACGGACTCCAATCTCACCAATTCGCTCATCGATGTACTGGATTTTAGCTCCGAGTGAGGTGATCAAAGCGGTATAAGTAGCATAGGAGCACACGCCCGTATCTACTCGGCCACCGTTCAATGCAATTCGTCCTGTTCCTTGGAGGAGTGCTTCCTCAAGTGTTAGGGACGAACCGTTGAAGGTCACGCCAGCCAAACGTTGAACATCCAAGTTTCTGTTCACGCCGAAGAATGAATCAGAAGATGGAGGACCAGACAATGGTAACCAAGCAGCTAGACCAGCAAGCTTGAGCAAGCTGTTAGTTCCGCTGGAACCTGTAGGCTGAAAGTTATTATTGCTGGAATTTGGCAAATCGCCCTGTACAGCAAGATAATAAGTTGCAGGCCAGTTAGACGCAATGTTAGTTGCCGATGTTACAGTAAGTACACCGGTATTTCTATTTACAGCGCTAACGATTGCTGTATCGGAAGGAGCAGTACCTGAACCATCCACAAATTGAACGGCTACAAGTGTCTGACCGATTTCGAATTGAACAGCATCGTCAGGATTAGACAATGTAACAGTGTAAGTGGTTCCACTTACGTTTGCTACTGAGCTAATCATTCCGATTGTACCAGCACCGTTTCGGAACAATGCGGATGCAAGTCTGTTCACCGCTGTTTGAAAAGCGGCGTCGATCATCAATTCAGCGCCGTCGATGAAAGCACCTGGATCGGTCTGAGCAGCTGCAAGCAACTGTCCATCGATGGATGCGATCGAGAAATCGGCTACGCGTGTAACCAAAAACTCTGCCACGGATGGAGAGTATTGGTTATTGTATGCGTTGCTGAATGTTGCAGACGCGCCTTGTGTTAAACCATATACGACTGGGCATGAGACCTTTCGATCTCTTTGTTATCCTAAAGGCTTTTTATCCTTTAGTTCTTTTACTTCTGAATTCCTTTAGAACAAGTCTTTTTCATATTTTGTAAAAGTTCAGCGTACCTTTTCATCCTATTCACTAGGAGTCGGAGACTCTTGGCGGCTTATATTCTAACACATATTGTTAGTTTCATCCACTACGCGTTACGGGGTTTCGGTTGTTAACCCTAACTTCCCTCGGGATTAGCATCTCAGCCTTCCCCGATTTTCTCCGATTTTACCCTGGCAAATTATCCTCTAATTACTTAGAAGCACCGGCCTCAGACCGGAAAATATTTCAAATACCAGGGAACTTCTCTTCCTTTTTGATCATCGCAAGCAATGCATTCAATAAATGCTTGAAAAGGAAGACACCCTAGTTACCTAGGGGAAAGACAATGCATTTAATTATTCGTATCTTTATAAGTGAGCCACTGAACTTTCTGATCGTCATATAATTCTTTAAGAATACCAGCCACTGCGGACTGGGTAATTGGAGCGGGCATAAATACACCTCGGAATAAAATAAAATTGATTAATTTAGTCTGCGCCCGAGGATTGTCTGAATGGGCATTTTGTCTAAAATGAGACTACTGGAACAGCATAGCGTCATTGTTAAGGAATGTGAACATTTGTATACATGACATAATTAGTTTATTACTAGTACGGTTTTTCAGTGTCAGAACCGTACTATGCGAAAAATCAAACTTGTGGTTTATGTGCTTCATTATGAAAAACACGGGAAAAACAGAACAAAATAACTTAACTGGATATGAAGGCGCGATGGAGGAAACTGGTATCAATAGAATGACGTTGTACTCATGGGTACATTTAAAAAAAATCCCACATTATAGAATGTCGAGACGAATGGTGCGTTTTTCTAGGAAAGAATTACGAACTTGGATGCAATCTTTTAGGGTCAAATTGACGGTTTGAAAAACATAGAGGGCGCCACCACTTTTCGTTTCGCCTGCATCGTTTAATGCACCCATGACGGTGCACCCCCCCCCTTATCGAAAAAATGGCTCCGGATCTTGGATTCGAACCAAGGACCTACCGGTTAACAGCCGGCCGATCTACCCCTGATCTAATCCGGAATATCTTCATCGCCAAAAGTTTTCAATTGATCTATTGGCATAACAATAGCAGTGCCGCTCAATGGTTCTACTGTTTTTAATAGAGTTTTCCTGCACGCGTCCCAGCCATCCAAAAATGCTTGAATAATATCGCTACTGACATAAGGCGGAGGTCCATGTCGAAAAGCAATTTTCTCCTTAAGCTTCATACTTCCTCATCACCAAAGGTTTTCAACTTGTCGATTAGCATAACAATAACATCCTTGTTTATGGGATCTACTGTTTCTAAAAGTGCTTTTCTGCAAGCCTCCCAGCCAGTTACAAATGCTAGAATGTGACTATATGCTTGGATAATATCGTTATCGTTTTGCACATGAGGGAACATGTGTTCAAAAGCAATTTTCTCTTTCAGTTTCATATTTCCTCATCCCCAAAGGTTCTAAAATCTAGCAATTTGTAGCTTTTAGTTTTTTCACACCATTCGCTACCATGTGATGTTTTCTCTGCTAACGCCATCCTGCACGCGTCCCAGCCTTTTAAAAACCCTTCATACCAGGATTCTTTTTTATAAAAGTTAACGTGAGTTTCCGCATATTCCTCTTTCAGCTTCATACTTCCTCATATCACAACTTACCTTCTTTAAGCGCAGTCAAAAGACGATCGCGTTTCTGTTCCCGTGTCTCGTTCATCTTAAGCCGAGTAGAAGCCACGGTCCCGGTAGCAGCGTTAGTGAGAGTACGTGTCTTGTTAATAGGCGCTTTAGGTGGCTCTTGTCCTGGCGCTGGAGCTTGTAGCGTCCTAGTTCGAGTAGGAGGCTGTTGAATCTTTTCTTGAGGAGTAGGTTCATCCCGTTGAGCATTACGCTTCTTAATTTTACCAATCATGAGTTTGTCCTGTTCTTCATAGTATGACTCTACGAGTTCGGCAGCTTCTTGTGGGCTTAAAACATCTTGTCCATTCGACTGCCTGACTACTTCCATCGCTGTTTCATACATCAGCGCTTCAGCAGCAGGACCATAATAGTTGCAGTATTCAAATTTGGCTGGATCGGATTGATAAGCTTTAGCGAGATCGCCTTTGTAGGATGCAATCAGCTGTTTGTCTCGCTCTTGCTGTTCAAGACTAGCCTTCTTTACCTGAGCTTCCTCAAAGGCTTTAATCTTTGCCTCAGCAGCATCGGACGCAGCTTTTGCCATTTTCTCTTCTGGCGTCGGTTCCTTCTGCTCGGCCATATAGTTGAAAATATCAGCTTCACTAAAGCCTAACTCTTTCAGCGCGGCTAACGGATCTTGTGCTTTAGTCTTTTGGAAATTCTCATAGGTTTCCTGAATCTTACGTGCTGAGACCATTTTGGATTCAAGTTCCTGTTGCTGACGCTTAAACTCCTGCTTTTCTCGTAATAGCGCAGCTTCTTTACGTGCTAGTGCGGCTATTGGAGTAGACGCGAGAGGTGTAGGCGCTCCTGTAGGGGTATCCGTCTTTGGTGCCTCAGTACTCGGCGCTGGCGTTCCATTTAATAGTGCTAATGCAGATTCGTTACTCATTTAGTTATCCTTTTTGATTAGGCAGCTTCGAATTGGCCCTTGAAATAAAAATTCTTTGGTTTCATCCAACTTCAGTTCAACTGCTAGCTCATGGAAAAATGCTTTGGGTACAACCACCTCAGAAACATCGAAATGACCTAACGCCGATCGCTTCAGGAAATTGTACATTTTTTCATAAGCACTGATTTCATGATCATACCCAAAAACATCACTCATTGGGGGCTCATTCCTGGAACGTTAGGGATCAGGTTACTCGTGGGTTGAGCCGTAGGGGCTGCTTGCGGCATAGCTCCTGGTTGGGGTTGTAACGCTTGCTGAGCTATTCCCATCAAATCGTTTAGCTGAGAATCAAATCTCTGCAAAAGATTTAACCGACTCGTGGGAGCATTCATCAAATCCGCATAGTTGTAGTACTCATTCACTAACTGCTTTGCCAAAGTTAGGTCAAAGAACGGTTCAGGCGCTCTATATTTCCCATCGTCAAGCATGTCTTGAATGATCTTATGCAAAAGATCCTCGGCGGCATTAGATAGGTTGTCATTCATCTCCACGTCAGGCATGTCCATGAGTCTACGCGCTGTGCGTGGACTGATCATGCCCGCTTGTGCAAGTTCTTGGATCTCGCTCAGCCGTCCGGCCAGGTCATCAGATAAACTAGAGGTTGGATAGGCTTTAAGAACATACTGATCCTCTTCTAGGTCAATGCTACCCCAATCCACTGTTTCCATGAAATTCGTGGTTGGAAAGATGACTTCATACTTACCAGTGCGTGCGTAAATATCTTTGACGACATTGATTGCTTGTCTTGCGATTTCGAGAGAAAAGTCCTCAAGCTCCTGCTGCATAAACAGGAACCGGTCATCGGATACTTGCATAAGCGTTCGCATAGCTTTGCCTGATTCAACTCCCATCGGAGCCTCGCCAGTCGTTGCCATTTTGCTCAGTCCTTCTTGCTGGTATCCGTAGCTAATCAAGGTGTCGACCCATTGCTGTAACTCTGGGTTAGTTGCAGGGGGCGTGATGTATTGAGGTGCGGTACCGGTATAGTGAACGATAGCGCCTACTTCATTATTTAAATGCTGAGAAACGACTTTTGACCCGTTTTCGCATAAGATTTTAAAACTTCCCTGCATCCACAAAGAACGCTGCTTTAAGATCATGCATCGGTTAATTTCCCCTTGGATAATTTGTAGCCGTTCGGGTATCCCCTGTCCGTACCATCCGAGCTTACGTCTGGCATATCTGAGGTGCGCAAAAGGGAAGTAATCTTTATCGTAGTCCTCACAAAGGACTCCATCCCCGATAGTAATAGCTCTAACCCCGTCTTTAGCATCGGGACCTGATCGTAAATGCCACGATTCAATGACCGTAATCATGTCTACCGCTGTCCCTTGACCACCAATCTCTTGATAAGTAGCCGGTGAGACCTGACTGATGGCATCGGCTAGGTCCGGGAATAGCTCATAGGCAATGTCCCTATCCATGATTTTAACGCGATGAAGCTGTTTAGGTTCTGAGGTCAGAGACTCGACCATGTCCACTAGAAGCTCATGAGGAAATGTCCGCTCAAAACAGACCTTATCGTTATCCTCATAGATATAGATAAATCCATCCCCCCAAACGGCGGCATCACCCCAACATTCAATCGTCTTTTTGTGAACGTTTTCGCCGTAAAACAAGCCCTGAGTAAACTTGGTTAAATCCTTAGCTTTCTTCTGGACATCCCAAACCCCCCCGCTCGTCACGTAGGTGGGAATGACTTTGTTCTTAGCCATCTTGGATTCAAGGGTATCCACACAGGATTCAATCAGGTTAAAAGACATCCGCTGACTAGAAGGATTGCTATTTACAGAAGCAGCGCGAGTAAAAGCAGTCCCCATCAGATTGTACACGCTGGTGCTACCATACAGTCGGGTTGAAACAGTAAGTTGCTCAAGGCGTGATCCTTGGTGACCACTGATAAATTTAACAGTAGCATTAATCCCATTCGCCATTTCTTTCTCTGGAAGCTTCCACCAACGGAAGTTAGCTTCATTCTCTGTGGAATTATCCCTGGCTTGTCTGATCACATTCCCCTTGGAATCTCTTTGGGTCATCCCTGACCGTTCAATCTTAGCCATCTACATGTCCTTCCTTGAGTTTTTGCGCGTGTATCTTCTTTTCTTCCTGAATTTGGTCAAAATAGGGCGTGGCATAATAAAGCATCTCTTCGTCACTTAAGTCGTCCAGCACGGACATAGGCTTTACAATCTCTTCAGCTTTCATCTCAGGAACAGTGGCTTTTTTATCTGATTGCCCAAAGAAAGCGTCCATGTCGAACTTCGCTTTCGATTCGGTGATTTTTTGTATCTCGTTATCCAAAGATTCGGTTTCAGCACTCGGGAGATCCGAGAAATCATAGGATGGTTTGAACCTGACTTTTAGTCCTTCATACTCAAACGCCTGTATACCAGCGTCTCGCGCTTCCTTGATCAACACGATAACTTGTGCAAATGTTAGATCGCTTTTCATTAGTGAGCTTCCTCATGTTGTTCATCAAAGAAAACCAAGTCCACCGACTCTTTCACCGCATCGCTTATGCCGATGATGCCCCAAAACTGATTTGGAATAAGAACCAAGACCTCGGTCCCACCGTCCAAAGGCTTAACGCTAAAAGTGATATGCTCTTGCTTCTCTTTTTTAGGCATCAATCCACCAGCTGCTATCAGGTTTTGATTTAGAGTCTTTTTCGACCGGAGTACTTTTCTTTATAGAAAATCTTTCACGGAATAAAGAGATCACTTCATCATCAGTCAGATCTCTTAAATTTTTTTCTATATATTTATTAGGAATTAATAAATGTATTACTTCACTCCTATTCTCATCTGTTATAACAAAGTCTTCTGATATTAATTTAAGTTCTAAACATCTATGAGTCTTATCGTCTTCCATATTCGATCCTTTTTAAAGCGATATCAAAGTATTCTTTTTCTTTTTCTATTCCAATGAACTTAAATTGTAACTCTTTTGCTGCTACGCCTGTACTCCCGGAACCCATGAAAGGATCTAGTACTGTCCCACCTGGCGGTGTGATTAGCCTGATTAGGTATTGCATTAGCTTAGTGCTTTTTACTGTAGGGTGATGATTCAACTTTTGTGGTTCGAGATCTTCGAGTCCGTTATTCTTATCTGACTTGGAAGCTTTTGCGCAGTAAAAGAAGCGGGACGCTCCGCCAGAATCACCGTGGGCTATTGTTTGTCTAATCTTTGTTTTAAACGTCCCAATTGAATCGTTTTGTTGACAAGTAATAATACGCGATTTTTCCGAACTGAACCCACTCTGGCGGTCCAATTCAGCTACCGGACACCCCTCGGTGCATTCCCATGCTGCTACGGTCTCGGTGCCGTCTGAATCTCCGAATCCACAAGGTTTGCTATCTAATTCTGCTTCATACTTTCCATAGACTTTGTTGCCTACATTCGTCGAATTTCCGCCCTTGATTGCCTTCACCTTCTTTACCCCGTCCTCAACACAACTCTCGTTGTGGCTTAGGATTAAATTGGATGGGAATCTTCCACTTGCAACTTTGTCTGATCTCATTGGGACTTCATTTTGACCTGAAAAAGTCCCAGTAGTACCTTGATAACTTGGAACACCTTTATTAATTCGTTGTTCCGTTCCAATAATACGTGATGCATCAATATTGAGCCCACCACATCCGTGCTTCAAGACGTTTTGCGCAACCGTCTTTTCTGAGCATTGCTTGCGGATAAGTATCCAATGCTCGCTTGCTGGCTTAAGCGCCGTTCCCCATCCGGACCATTGTTTTGCTTCGGTAATTGAGAGGGCGGTGATATCCATCGTCTTTGGATGATTTTCCGCCCAGGGACGTTTCCAGCCTTCCTGCATATTCTCCGAATTTGCACTAGGAGTTTTCTTTATGGTGCTAACCACTTCCCTTTCAGCCCCAGCAGCTTTATTAATTGCCTTAGAAATGTCATGCGATTTTGGGAACCCCGAACCAAAAATATGTGTAATCACGTCCCGAATCTCAAAACCTGCATCCTCAAGTGCTGTAGCAGTCCAATGACTTGTACGCGGTATTGCCCACACTAAACCGTGACCACCTGGCTTGAGTACACGTAAGCATTCCATGTAAATTTGAGTCATCGATGGAATAAAGTCTAAGGAGCTATCCCATGTTTTACCCATAAATGAAATGCCAGCAGGCGGATCGGTCACTAAAGAATCCACGCTTTCGGATTCTAATTTTTTAAGTTCTTCTAAGCAATCTCCTTGAATTAGCATTATGCTCGCCTTTTATTGATATAGTAATTCATAACATCGCCTTCATTATCCATAGCACTGGTATGAAAGATGTCCTCGCCGCGTTCCTGATCTTCTTGGTTTCTGATTTGACGTTCTAGTGATTCTTCTAATAACTTTTGAGTATGGGCTATGTATTGTTTCTTATCTTTTAGATTAGGTGATTCTTTCGGCATCTTAGACAAGAACTGGTAACAATACCTCCATGAATAAAGTGCAGAATCACAAAGGTGATTGTCACAATTCGGATGCTCTTCTTTTTTAATCTTCTTATCGTTCCAGATTAAGGATAGGTATTCATCTTTCAAATCCTGGCATTTTTTAGACAGTAATATTTTACCCTGAATGAATTCAGCGTTCATAATCTGAATAAAATCGACCTTACCCGTCTTATCTGCCGGGGTTAACGGTACATCGTGGCGCTTTTGCATCTCCATGACCGCCTGCTTGTTAGCTCCGTCAATCACAACTCGGTCAATCCCATACTCAGCCTTAAACCACTTAATCTTATTCGCAACGTCGGTGATGTCCATTTCCACTTGCTTGAAGCAATCTATTACGTACAGCGTAGTATCGTACTCGTGAAATGCCACAACCACAAAAGCTGAAGGATCAGGGTGATAACCAAGATCCACTCCCAAAACGTATTGCCATTTTGAAGCGGCTTGTCCAGGGTAACTCGGTAAATGATCATATTCGTTGCGACCATAACTAAACCGATAAACAAGCTTATCGTCATCAATCACCCACTCGTTGAGATACCACTGTTTAAATAACGGCGTTTCCATAAACCGAGGGCGGTTTAAAGCGATGTCCTCAAGCTCTTCTTTCCATTGTTTGGCTATGTGGGGGTTATCGAACGCGCTCCATTTGAAGAGTTCCCAACCCGTTTCTGCTCCAGTCGTAATATCAAAGAAGAGACCAGTCGTAAGGTTTCCAGAAGTTCCAAGTAAGCAGATTGAACCTCCTTGGTCCACTGTGGCTGGTTTGAGGATCCCGTAAATAAGACGTCGTAGATCAATAGTAAAACTTGCTGCCTCATCGATAATAACAAGTCTATACTTCTTTCCAAGGAGCTTTTCCATTTCATCGTCCCCGGCGTCTGCTCCTGTAACGTAGATAACAGATCCATTACCTGTAGTTGCTGTAAGCTCTGAACCGTTAAATTTAATTCCCAATTTGTAGCGTTTATCGATGTCTTTGAGCACGTCCTTCCAAATAATCCCCTTAGCAGAAAGGCGAGTGAGACCAATATACAAACAGTTACAAGAATCAACATTCAGAGCCTCCTGGACGAGATATAGCCCCCCCGTGTAGCTTTTTGCTGCTCGTCTGGTGCAAAAGAGGGCCTTGAGCTTGTTGGGATGCTTGATAAAACTTAATTGCTTATTAAAAGCGATCTTATCGATATTGAATCGACTCCTATGAGAGTACTTTGCGGCATGATTGAGCAAGGATCTTTGAAGCTCGACGTTCATTTGTGAAGCTTCTTTCTCAAAGCTTCGGCGGCATTCTCATAAGCTTCAAGCTGTTGTTCCTCAGTCATGTCCTCAAGAGGATCTTTTACAACATGTTCTATTGCCTTGCGTTGAGGATATAAGTATCTAGCCGCTTCTTTTGCGGCCATAAGCCTATGGTCGACTTTAATAATAGCTTCCTCATACTCGATCCCGGCCGATGTCCAGCAGCTTTTGAAACCAGATTCATACCCAAGAGACTTCCAATCTCCCTTTGCTATTTGGAGCAAAATTTCAAATGGACTTACTTTAAGTCTATTTGCTATTTCATACAGATCTTTGGTATCTTGATTCTTCGATCCTTTTGGTCTCGCCATAGATTTTAATACTTTACTCTTCCTCTGGAAACTCCTCTAATCCTTTAATATTAGCAGAATAAATTCTAACTACTCTTTTACTCTTTTTGCTAATTATTCTCACACCCCAGTCAAATACTTGAATCTCTGAGTCTCTAGAATTAGCGCTGGTTCGGGAACCCATGAGGTCTACCCCTGAATGAAGCTGAACCACTTTTGCTAACGTCTTTCCTTTGGGGCTCTTAATTGGTGCTGTTTGCGGTTTCTCTGCCATGAGTGTCTCCTAGTTGTTTGTACAGAATAAAAGGATTGTAAGTCAGATCGGAATTTTTGATTTGAATCCGTTTTATCATGTTAGTGCGGTTGGTATAGTACTTAAACGGTCCTGTTTTATTGTACAAAGATTTACCTATCCCTTGTTTTCGGTAATGATCTTTTACAAAACAGTAATGTAGAATATCGGGCTCAAACGTAATGTAACCGAGAATAACGGAAGGTTCACTGGGATGCCAGGCTATTACAGTCCTGGCCTGAGTCAGGATGTAATCAATCACCTTCAGATAGTTTTTAAAGAAAATGTGATTTCTACAGTCTCTCCCGAGATCAGAACCGTAACGCATCGAGTAAGACCACGAAGCGTAGATAAAATTCAGGTCCTCCTCGGTAGCGTCTCTCAACTCCCATTCATTCATTTAATGTCGACGGGAATTGATGAAACGTTTGCAGCCTCCTCAGCTTCTTTTTTTGCTTTCAAGGCATCTTCTTTGTCTTTTTTGAGCTTGTTGATCATTTTTGGTTCAGGTTCGGATTCAAACCCGAGTTTAACGGCGAAAAAGTGAAAAAGCACTTTAGGTATCATGATCCACTTTACGGATTCCCGGTAGAAGGTAAGCGCCCAGTGCAAAGCTTTCTTTTCAGAATCGACTAGTACACTAAACTCCTCGCCCTTTTTTTCAATTTCGCTTTCAAAAGCTAACTCTTGGTACCTGTTTTCAACAAATTTAACAAAGTTCATGCTTTTGGTTCCGAAGGGGCAGCGGCTGGAGCTGGAGCTGGAGCTGGTGCTGGTGCTGGAGCTGGTGCTGGTGCTGGAGCTGGAGCTGGTGCTGGTGCTGGTGTATGTTGTTGATGATTAAAAGGTGGCTGAAACCCGTGATGGATACCCGGTGATTGAGAAGCTGGTGAAGCTGGCGAAGCAGGTTTAGTAGGCGTGGCTGGAGCATCACTTTGAGCAGCACTTGCAGTTGCCGGGTCATTAGCTTTTTGAGCAGCTGCTTGCAACATGTTCCCTTCCTTGATCAATTCCATCATCTTTTGATCTAATTCATCAATTTCAGACTGTAACAGTTTAATCCTGTTTCTTTTATCGGAAGCCAAAACACAACATCTGGAATATTCGTTGTTTAGAGCATCTTGCGCAGATTGATTATTTTGAGACATTAAAACCCCCTTGGTATTACAATATTAATTATTATTAGTAGTATAATAGTTTTTTATTAAAAAAAAGGGAGAATGTAAAATGAATCAATTACTTAAGGCTTTGTTAGACGTGGCTTTCGATGGTTTGAAGCTTACTGAAGATTCGATTGCAAAGAATTACTTTTCGATTTTCGGAGACATGACAGGTTTGATTGGAGATGTTCCCTCCGTAATTGCTAATTTTTCTGATCTTTCGAATGAATTAAAATCTTTAGCAGGTTCTGATCAAGAAGCAGACCTAGTCGAATATGTGAAAGAAAAATTTAAACTCAGTGGAAGTTCTGCAAAAGCACAAATTATACTAGCCGCCGGTTTAAAAATGGTTCAAGATCTAGTTGTAGTGGTTCAAGACGGCCTTGACCTGAAAGCTAAGATTCAGTCATAAAGTTTTAAAAACTCCGGGGGCACGAAACCCCGGAGTAACTTACTTCTTAGGGAAACATAGTATGCTTAACAAAATTTTAGAAGGCTTTTTAAATATTCTAGAACAAAATTCCCCGACTCTGTTAAAGTTCATTTTAAACTTAATTTCCGGAAATAAAAAAGATGACAACACCTAAACACGTAAATGGGTCTAACTGTCCTGCTTGCGCAATGAAACTACTTCAGACGGACTTAAAACTAAGAATTTGGTTTGTGAGTCACGTGTTACCCCAGTTTCCGGATTTTCATGTAGCCATCAGCTATCGGAATGAGGCTGATCAAAATGAGGCTTATGTTGAGCACAAGTCTGACTTAAAATTTCCGTTCTCTAAACATAATCACATGGACAGTTTAGGTAAACCCTGCTCCAAGGCAATTGACCTGTTCCAACTCTTCGGAGACGGGACAGCGGCTTTCCCTATCCCTGCTTACCAAAAACTTGCTGTAGGCCTACCCGATACGATGAGGTGGGGGGGGACTTTTACAGATCTTCGGGACTATGATCACTTTGAGTTGCTATGACTCTCATGGTCCATCTATTAAATTACTTGCTCGTGGGGGTTTTATGACCTCAATGCCTTTTTTAGAATAGACATGCAAATCAAACACCCCATAGGACGCCCATAAACGCTTTTTAAGACGCCAAATGGGAGTCTCGAACCCCTTTGCCTCAACAAAAAAAATTCGTTCGTCTGAGGGGCCTTTACATTTGAAATCGGGTTTGTACAGAATCTTTGCCGCGGACAAATAGATTTTGGGTTGCCGATCCAAGACGGTGTATCCTTTTTGCAACAGTAGGTTGTAGATGCTAAATTCATAGATCGAATCAAACCGCATCCCCTTGTACAAGATCTTCTTGTTCCCAAACTTTGACATGGCTAGAGTATGCCTGGGCATTGGAGTCACTGACAAGGACGAACCATAGGATTATCAAAAGCCCTGTCAGGAATGAGATTGCTGCTACTATTTTCCGTGATTGCATAAAACGTTTCCACCTATTTGCTTGTCAAAATAAAATCGGCTGTCTTGGCATTTGTTACAGGAGTATCGAACCTGTGGCGTCACCATGCTTGTAAATGACTTAATGTTTTGGTCGGACATTTGTTTTTTAGCTATCAAATGCACCTGACTGAACAAGGTTTTTATTTCCTCTTCGGAGTAAATGGACTTTACCAAATCTTCGGCATCTTTTTTTTGATCCCGTTTCTCGTACTGGTGGGATCTTTCTCTTTCCTCAGCTATTTTAGCATCCCATTCATTCCCTAGGGGGGCGTATTTCTCCCGATAGATAAAGTCCGTTGTTGTCTTAATCATCCATTGGTCGCTAAATTTATTTACGTAACCCCAAAGAATTTCAACAAAATCGGTCTTATAGTGCTGTTCACCGTATCGTTTTGCCAAGCGGTCTAGTTGAGCTTTAAAGCAATTGGAGTTCATGGAGCCTCTTCGAGTTTAACGTTGCTCCAGTCTACCCCTGATTGAACTATTCTTAGCGTGAGTGACTCACGCCAGTCTGTTTTTAAAAAACGTTCAAAATCCTTACGAAACTTTTTATCGGGATTTTCATGACAATAGTTTTTAATTGCCTGCTCCAGTCGAGGGTAATCATCCGGGTTTAATTTGAGCTTTTGGAATTCTACCCAGGAAGCCTTCTTATCCCCCTTGCGACTGTATTCAATCCAAAGCTGATTAAATTCAGGTGAGTATTCCTGGCGGAAGCCGGGAGAGTTATTCTTTCCTTCTTTCCTTCTTTCTTTCTTAGAAGGTACTTCTTCTTTACTATTGTTCACTTCGTGTTCACTTGGTGTTCGCGCCGTGTTCACTTCGTGTTCACTTGGTGTTCGCGCCTCTTCTTCTAAAAGCTGATATTCCTTCCAATTACATATAGTTACAATTGTACCGTGTGTTCGCGATTCGTTCACGATGCGTTCGCTTTTTTCAAGATAGTGTAACCATTTCCAAATTGTGGTTGGTGAACACTCCCACTTGTCGGCCAGTTCTCGGAGCGTAATTAACGCCTGCCCAGGTTCAAGGGTTCGCTGTTCACCTTTCCATATTATTTTGGATTCTTTGTAATTGGCTACAAGCAGGAGATAGACCCATAGGCTAAACAAAAACGGGTTATCTACTATTTCTTTTTCAGCAAGACTGCGGTGAAGTTTAATCCAACCTTTTGTGAATCTCATTTGATGTTCCAAACTATTTTAGTTTACTAATGCTAGTCGGGAGCTATTTTCTGCCAAATGATATTTTTTCCTTGCGCCGAAGAACTGGTGGGGATAGGCTCTGTGTTGAAAAGATGGTTCACAGAGTTTTTACCAGCTCTTTATCATTTGGCAGAAAATGGCCCCTGATTAGCTCATTACTAATCGGGGTTTTTTTATTCATTTATTTTAAAGACACTATCTCATTATAAATCTCCAAAATTAAAAGAGATACTGAACGTTCGATAGCTAAAAGTAAATCAAATTCACTACGGTATATTTCTTTTTGCATGGTAAAACCATGTAAATTTTACAAAACCATGTAAAATTTTACATCTGTCCGAAGAAATGCCCCGCAAGCATCCCCAATAAAAATGGAATAATTGGATATTCCTTACTTAATTCTGTCGTCTGCCACGAAATTGTATTTTTGAGCCCGCCTTTTAAAACGGCGTAAACATCATATCCCAATAGGATTACAACCGTTAAAGCCATTACAGTTTGAGTTGTGTTCATTTTTCGATGTGCTTCCACTTTTTGTTAGTTCTAATCGCACTAATGGTTGTAGTAGAAACACCGTATTCTTTAGCCAAATCCTTCAGCTTATAATGAAAGGAATAGAATTTAATCTGCCTAGCTTGTTCATCCGTAAGTTTTGAACGGTTATTTTTTTCGCCTTTACCTATATTCATCCCTGAATTATTCACTAAGCATTATCAAAAAACTATGGCTTTTTTTTTTACTCAAGGTCGTTTGGTAGAATCAGGAAAGAATAGGACTAACTTCTTTGTCAAAATTAGGATCAAAATCTAGGATGTCTAAATCTTTTTCTAAACTAGCAAGGTAGCTTTCTGCTCGTAATACAAAGTCGTCCCACCAATCAGTCTTGATTTTTGTATCTTGAGCAATACCGGCTTCGCATTTCTCGATATACCTCATAAGCTCATGTCTATCGATTTCCTCTATCGCTTTTTTTGCGTGTTTTCCGGCGGGAATTCGATAGGGGGGGGTTGCTAATGGGTATCCCTCGGTTTCACTAGGGCCTAAGTCATGCTTTTTAGGGTATTTTTTTGGACTAACGGGAGGCTGCTTATTATTAGCTAAATTACCGTCGTCATCTTGATCTTCTGGTGCGACACCAACCAAGGACTGCAAAGTAAATCGCCTAAAATAGGTAATAGCGGATCCAATAGCTTGCGGATCCGTTTTATTATTAGCTGTTGTAATTGGAATCACGCTGCTCATCCACTCACCTGACAAATGAATTAACTTGGTAGTTAAGATCAATTTATTTTCTAAAATACTAACCGCTTGAGTGACGCACAATCCATTGCTACTCAAGGGTACTCGACACGCGTCCCAGACTGACGCTAAATCAGCATAGGTGCTTTTAAAAAAAGGATTATCTTTATCTTTGGAAGCATTCAACATCATGCCTTGTGCTTTTGCGAGTGCTTCTGCTAATTTTCCAATTGTCTGTGATTCTGTACTCATTTCGTTATCTCCAATAACAAAGCCCTCTCTGAATGTTCGACCAAGAATATCAGAGAGGGCATGATCTCAGGCTTATGGCCCGGGATAAAAGTTTTTAATGGAGTGGTCGAACAAATAGAACATCGCATCAAATTAATAAAAACGCAACAAAAACAGAGGATAAACCGTTCTTGCTGCGCTATTCCCCCTACCCACAACCGACAAAAGTTAGAGCGGGAAAAATTCAACTTTTAGGATCAAAAGCGCCGTAACGCCGACCCATTTTGCGACGCAAGATAGCAGCTTTTGCTTCAGCTGAAAGACCGGGACCGGAAGGTTCTCCGCCCATTCGCATTTGACCTTGTGGTTTCATTGGCTCAGCAGACATCGGCTCGGATGTCCCGTCATCAATCCAACCAAGTTCAGGTTGAGCACCGTTAAGCCTTTGATCCTCTTCCGGACCCGCCTGGACTAAGCCGCCTTGCGCGTAGCCTTTTTCGCCTTCTTCGTCTTCTTCTTCGCTTTTTTGGTAACTTTTTTCGTAGTCTTCATTTGAATCCCCTTTAACATAGCCACCACTAGCATAATTTTCAGGGGAAAGTGAATTATTTGCCTGACGCCGCAAGGCAGCTGCAAAACCTTGCGCTTCATCTTGCTCGTTCGGATTCGCTACTTCGTTGGGATAGTATTCACCGTCGTCACGAATTTCATTCAAAGATCGCATGTAGTTTTCTGGATCTTCTTTATCCATGTCGACCATTCCGCCCTTAGCCATTTTTTTGAATTTACGAGCACTAGCTAAACTAGCGGCAATAGCGCTTTTTTGAGGTCTGCCGGATTTCATCATCTCTCGGACATTTGAACTAATCACTTCGGGTTGATACCCTTTCATCATAGCCATAAAACTCCTTTATAATTCGAACCACGAAAGTTCAGTGGAATAGGTTGTAGCCGACGCCTGGCTTGCTTGAGCAGTAATAAGCAAGGAATTCCCTGCGTCAAAGATTGAAAGCACATGTGACATATCCGGGACCAAAAAATTAGACCCCAAAGCTCCTAAATAAATCCCATTTGCCGACACGGTAAAATTTGAAGAGTTGAAAAGTTTAGCAGAAGCAGTGACCGAACTTGCTACTCTCAAATTAGTGGGAGTAAGCGAAGTGCCGGTGCTTGTTATCGTGGGGTTAGCATAGAATTTAAAAATCAAATATTGGCTAGCAGTCAGACAAGTGAGTTTTTTAAAGTCCTGAAAAATCGCTTTGGGGGGGTTAGCGTTACTCACAGGATTCTGTAGCAGATACAAAATACCCTCGGACGTGCTTGCATAGGTACCGACTGCGCTATAAATAAAGTTTTGACCTAAGTAGGTTTGACGCCCATTTAAATCACATATGGATTTATCGGGTACCTGATTTGGATTGTTTACATAAGCCATGATTGCCCTCTAATTTTAAAATTCATCTAAGAATAGAACTCTTCGATAATCAGCACCCCGGCGCCCCCGTCTCCCCCGCTACCACCTGTGCCGCCGCCTGTACCCCGAGTTCCTGCGGCACCTACGGCATAAGCATAAGTCGAGGATGGAGATGTAATAATGGCATTAACATATCCCCCGGAACCACCGCCCCCGCCACCTGCTGTCCCGGTTATTGGAGTTGTTCCACCGCCGCCGCCGCCGGATCCGGAATTAGTGGCTCCAGCTGTAGCAGCTATCCCATTAATACCGCCGCAGCCTTGACCACCCAAAGCCGAGCATCCTCCGGAACCGCCTGTAGAATATGTATTAGTCAATGTACCGTTATTTGCAGTACCCGTATTTCCAGCAGAACCTGGAATTGCTAAACCTAATGGCCCTGTTCCAAGCGACGCTGAACCACCCGTACCACCAACGGACGTTGAGTTTCCATAAGTACCGCCGGACCCGCCGCCAGCGGAGATGAGAGTCGTTCCAAAAGTAGTAGCGCCTCCATTAGTCCCACTATTAGAGCCTGTCCCTAAACCGGCACCGCCGCCGCCGCCGCCTCCGACTGCTGTTACTCGAATATAAAGGGGAGATCGAGGGGAGGTGGGTAAGGTGTAGGTCCCTGAACCGGAGGTAAATTTTTGAACGGTTGGAGCAACAAAAGAAGAGGTTGATAAAGCCTGAAAAGTAGGAGCGTTACCTGAACCGTTACTGGTTAAGATTTGACCGGAAGTTCCGACCGTGGTGCTAGCTAAAGCCGAGGTGCTTGATGCATAGATAACCCCATCGGCATTAAAAGCAGACGTTTGTCCAGTACCGCCGAAATTAAATGGAAGCGTTCCACTCACGGAACCCGAAGCACCTAAAGCCACGGCCCCGAAGGTAGGATCAGCTGCCGAACCAGCCGAGACTAGAGCTAAGCCAGAAGTAGCGCTAGGCGCGACATTGGTAAAATCAGCTGCTCCAGCACCAACCAAAACATTATGATTGGTGGTAGTCGCCGCACTAATTGCAGTCCCATTTCCTTTGACAATTCCAGTGACACTCGTGGTTAAAGTAATTGCAGGCGTTGTGGTAGCTGTCGCAACAGAACCGGCAAATCCATTGGCAGAAACAACGGAAGCGCTGGTGACTGCTGACGCCCATGTCGGAGCACTGGCCGCATTGCTTTTGAGAAACTGTCCCGAGGTTCCTGCTCCGACATTTAGAAACTTTGTCCCGTCCGTATAGAGAACCCCCCCTGCGGTCACCGCGAGAGATCCATTATTAGTTCCGCCGTTTGCAATCGGTAACACCCCGGTTACTCCGGTAGTCAGTGGTAACCCTGTACAGTTAGTCAAAGTACCAGACGTAGGAGTT
>CAITYM010000128.1 GCA_903896615.1 uncultured Burkholderiales bacterium | reverse complement strand
GCGTGATGGGTAGGTGCATGTGATGCACTTGCTGGTTTGTGAGCAGCTGCAGCCTTTTTAACCACCGCTTTTTTCTTTGCCGCTGGCTTTTTAGCAATTACTTTTTTGGGAGCCGCTTTTTTTGCCGGAGCTTTCTTGGCTACCGCCTTTTTAGCTACTGGTTTTTTAGCAGCGACTTTTTTCTTTGCCACTACTTTTTTAGCCACTGGCTTTTTAGCAACAACCTTTTTCTTGGCCGCTGGCTTTTTAGCCACGACTTTTTTCTTCGCTGCTACTTTTTTGGCTACAACTTTCTTAGCTGGTTTTTTAGCGACTGGCTTTTTCTTCGCCACTGGCTTTTTCTTAACCGCTACTTTTTTGGCAGCAACTTTTTTCGCTACTGTCTTTTTAACAGCTGGCTTTTTCTTAGCCGCTGGTTTTTTTGCTGCGACCTTTTTCTTGGCCGGTTTTTTTGCAGTTGCCATAACTAACTCCTAGATCAAGTTTACAGATCGTTGGCTCAAGCGCTCGTTACTTAGGATTGAGTAACGTGCGATTCATGGTGTTGGACCCGGGTCCAGCACCATGAACGGGGGAAGCCCACGCCAAGAGTGCACCTTGTCCAAACAAAACGGTTAGGACTGGTTTTGCGCTCTAAAGCGAAGGCAAATTGTGAGCAACTTGCTCTCAAGCAAGTTCCTTTTTAAAGTCTTGAGCAATTAATCCCAAGACAAGGCACCACCTGATTGATATTCAATCACGCGGGTTTCAAAGAAGTTACGTTCCTTTTTCAGATCAATCATTTCGCTCATCCAAGGGAAAGGATTCTCTTCGTTGGGAAATAGTGTCTCAAGGCCAATTTGTGTCGCGCGGCGGTTAGCGATGTAGCGCAGGTAACCTTTAAACATAGAAGCGTTCATGCCCAGCACGCCTCTGGGCATCGTGTCTTCAGCGTAGCGATATTCGAGTTCCACAGCCTCAGCAAAAAGTTCTTTGATTTCAGCTTTGAATTCATTGGTCCACAGATGTGGATTCTCCAGTTTGATTTGATTAATCAAGTCGATACCAAAATTACAGTGCATGGACTCATCTCGTAGGATGTACTGATACTGCTCAGCTGCACCCACCATCTTGTTTTGTCGACCCAGTGCCAAAATTTGGGTGAAGCCTACGTAGAAAAATAGACCTTCCATCAGACAAGCAAATACGATCAAGGACTTTAATAATATCTGATCATTCTCAGGTGTACCCGTATTAAACAGGGGGTTCATGATCGCATCAATATAGGGGATCAAAAACTCATCTTTATCGCGTATGGACTGAACTTCATGATAGGCGTTAAAGATTTCACTCTCATCAAGTCCCAGTGACTCAACAATGTACTGATAGGCGTGAGTATGAATGGCTTCCTCAAACGCCTGACGCAGTAAGAATTGGCGACATTCAGGAGCAGTAATGTGGCGGTATGTCCCGAGAACGATATTATTCGCTGCCAAAGAATCTGCGGTCACAAAGAAACCTAAATTGCGCTTAACAATTCTGCGCTCGTCCTCTGTTAAACCGTTTGGATCCTTCCAAAGTGCGATGTCGCGGGTCATATTGACCTCTTGGGGCATCCAGTGGTTAGCGCAGGTTGCTAGATACTTCTCCCAAGCCCATTTATATTTAAAGGGTACAAGTTGATTCACATCTGTTTGCCCGTTAATGATCCTCTTGTCCGCAGCGTTTACGCGGCGGCTCTCAGTGACAGGCTCTTTAACGGAGTTGTGGGTTGCTTGCGGGGCTACAGGAGCAGGAATAGGTGCGCCGTCGTTGAGTGTTTTTGGCTGAACAGGTCTTGCCGTGCCCAACTCACTAAATCCACTGTGCGCAGTTGCGTTACCAACTGGCATAGAAGGGGCTGCAGTGTTTGATTCGTCTTCCCAGGTCAACATATTATTATTTCCATCATTCTGATTATGAACTCAAGCACCATAAAGTTAAAGACTTATGTGTGCTTGCTACTGATGAGTGTTGCCAAATCACATCGTGTGAACCCAGGGGTTACTTTGGTTGTAGCCCGGGATCACACTCAAAAATATGAACCACTCGAAATTCAAGTAAACCTAAACCAAGTAAACCTGGTTATTGACAAGCTTCGCAGGTTGGATCATCTACTCCGCAAAACTTGATGTCAGTTGCTGGCGTGGTTTGCTCCATTTGTGCACGAGCCGCAGCTGCGACTGCATCCAGTCCACTTGGAGCGTTTCCACCAGAGGAAACTGAGTTGAGTTTATTGCCGTGCACAGTAGATTTCTCAGCGTGCGTGGCACTCATGGTACGTAGGTAATAGGTGGTCTTCAGACCCCTTAGCCAAGCTAATTTATAAGTTTCGTCTAACTTTTTGCCTGATGCGCCGGCCATGTAAATGTTTAAAGACTGAGCTTGATCGATCCACTTTTGACGGCGTGCAGCAGCTTCAACCAACCACTTCGTCTCAACTTCAAAAGCAGTTGCATACAAAGACTTAATGTTCTCAGGCACCCTGTCTATGGGGCGCAGTGAGCCATCAAAGTGTTTCAAGTCCATGACCATCACATCGTCCCAAAGTCCTAAACGCTTTAAGTCTCTAACCAGGTATGAGTTGATGATCGTGAACTCGCCTGATAAGTTGGACTTAACAGACAAGTTACCAAAACAAGGCTCAATAGATGCGTCAACACCGATGATGTTGGAGATGGTTGCTGTGGGAGCAATAGCCACGCAGTTGGAGTTGCGCATGCCGTCTTTAGCAATTTTTTGACGCAGTGCGTTCCAGTCCATGGTTTGCGAGCGATCAATCTCTACGTAGCCACGGCGTTCGCGCTCTAAGATGTCTAGAGTATCAAGCGGCAAAATACCTTGGTCCCACAAAGACCCTTTGTAGGAGGAGTACGCGCCGCGCTCTTTAGCAAGCTCCGTCGAAGCCCAGTAAGCGTGGTAGCAAATGGCCTCCATAGACTTATCTGCAAAATCCACAGCCGCATCGGAGGCATAAGGAATACGCATCTCATACAACGCGTCTTGGAAGGCCATTACGCCCAGTCCAACGGGACGGTGGCGAACGTTGGAGTCACGTGCTTTTTTCACTGCGTAGTAGTTGATGTCGATCACGTTGTCTAGCATACGCATAGCAATCGTGATGGTTTTTTGTAGCTTGGCGTGATCGATTTCTTTGCCATTTGCACCGTCCTTTAGGTGGTGAAGCAAATTAACAGAGCCAAGGTTACACACAGCCGTCTCAGTATCGCTCGTGTTTAAAGTGATCTCTGTGCAAAGGTTTGATGAGTGCACGACACCAGCATGTTGCTGTGGTGAGCGAAGGTTGCAAGGATCTTTAAAGGTAATCCAAGGGTGGCCAGTCTCAAATAGCATGGAGAGCATTTTTCTCCATAAATCACTTGCAGCCACTGTTTTGCTTGGCTTTAAGTCGCCGGCACGCGCGCGCGCTTCATACTTTGTGTACGCCTCTTCAAATGCCAGACCGAATTTGTCATGCAAATCAGGAACATCAGATGGTGAGAAGAGCGTCCATTCACCTTTTTCCATCACTCTTCTCATGAAGAGATCGGGAATCCAGTTGGCTGTGTTCATGTCGTGAGTGCGGCGGCGATCGTCACCGGTGTTTTTGCGCAACTCCAAGAACTCTTCAATATCTAAATGCCAAGACTCAAGATACGTACACACAGCGCCCTTGCGCTTTCCGCCTTGGTTTACTGCTACAGCCGTGTCGTTAACGACTTTCAAAAACGGAACCACACCTTGTGACTCACCGTTGGTTCCCTTGATGTGAGAGCCTAATGCGCGTACGCGTGTCCAGTCATTGCCCAAACCACCAGCAAATTTTGACAAAAGCGCATTTTCTTTGATGGACTCATAGATGCCGTCTAAATCATCAGGTACCGTTGTCAAATAACAGCTGGAGAGTTGTGAACGCAAAGATCCGCTATTAAATAATGTAGGGGTGCTGGACATAAAGTCAAATGAGGAAAGAATCTCATAGAACTCAATCGCTCTTGCTTCCCTGTCAATCTCATCCAACGCCAATCCCATCGCAACGCGCATAAAAAAGGACTGCGGTAACTCAATGCGTTGCTTGCGCACGTGTAGGAAGTAGCGGTCATAAAGGGTCTGCAAACCCAAATAGTCAAACTGGAAATCGCGCTCTGATTTCAAAGCTTTAGCCAAGCGGGGGAGATCAAAATGTAACAAACGCTCATCAAGTAAATCGTTCTCCACGCCCTTTTGAATGAACTTGGGGAAGTAATCAACATATTTAGCCGCTCTTTGGTCTGGGGGGACTTCCGAGCCAAACACCTCTTTAGCGATGGTGTGCATCAATAAACGGGCTGTTGCGTAGGTGTAGTCTGGATCCTTTTCAATTAAGGTCCTTGACGCCAATATAGAAGCTTTGTAAACCTCCTCCATAGGAACGCCGTCATAGAGGTTACGAAGAGTTTCAGCCAAAATGGGTTCTGCGCTCACATCAGAATTGAGCCCCGCGCAAGAAGAAACCATTAATGCTTTGAGTTGCTCCATATCGAGAGGGACGCGCTTGCCACCATCTAAAACGTGCAAAGTCGGTTGCGCGGGTTGAGGTGATTCTTTGTGAGTTGCGCGCTCTTGGGTACGGCGCTCTCTATAAAGTACATAGGCACGGGCGATCTCATGGTGCCCACCGCGCATCAGTCCAAGCTCAACGTGATCTTGAACGTCCTCAATATGAAAGGTGCCCCCGCCTGGGCGTGAACGCATCAAAGCACGCATTACGGTCTGAGTCAGAGCTTCTACGGTTTCGCGAACGCTTGCAGATGCTGCGCCCTGCGTGCCGTGAACGGCAAGGAAGGCCTTCATCATTGCAACAGCAATTTTGCTTGGCTCAAAAGGCACCACTGCACCGTTGCGACGAATGATTTGGTACTGAGCCAAACCATTGCTAGGTGTAGATAGGTTGATGGTGGTGAGATCAACATCTGAGAGAAGATTGCTTTGCGTTGAGCCAACCGAAGAAGAAGCTATTTGCATTTTGTTAGAACACCTTTTTTTGTTTTTTATGGCCCTACGACTAATAGACATTTGAGTTCAAATGTCTATTAAAGTCAGAAGAGTCGAATTGGTACACCCTACACTATATCTGGGGTAGGGAGAGTTTACAAGACACTAGGGGTAGTGTTTTACGGAAATGTAATAAAAAATTAAAAAATAAATTTTTCTAAGATTTTTATTGACTAACGCACCAAAAAGAGCCCCAAAAACCGAGTCCTTTGCCAAGGGGCATAAATGCAGGATTCTTGAGTTAGAAGAGTCTAAATATGCGGTTTTTCAAAGTGTTTGAGCCCGCAAAGCCAGTAAATCTTCAATTTAAAAATCAAGTGACGCTATTTGCCAATCTCACATCATAAAAAATTGCAATATTAACTGTGCTTTTGGCGAGTAATTTACTCAAAATTGTTATTTTGATAAGACGTTGCAAAACCCTTTAATAATTAGGGAAAAATTAATAATTAGGTATGAAATATTGGTTTTTGGGTTGATCAGGGAAAATAATCACCCGATAAGCCAAGACCTTTTTGAAATAAATCCCAATTAAATCCAGGACCAGGGTCTTTTTTACGCCCAGGTGCCACGTGCTCATGACCTGCGAAATGGGCAATGGGGAATTCTTGCAACAAGTTTGTGCAAAGGCTAGTAAGGGATTCGTATTGAATGTCCTCAAAGGTGCCCCCGAACTCGGCACCTTCTAACTCAATGCCGATGGAGAAGTCGTTGCAATTATCACGACCCTTGAAGTTTGAAACCCCTGCGTGCCAGGCGCGGTCCAAACAACTCACAAATTGAAGGAGTCGGCCATCCCTTTTTATTAAAAAGTGAGAGGAGACTTTGATTCCCTCTAGTTGCTTAAAGTAAGGGTGCGCTTTGTGATCTAAATCATTGTTGAAAAATTGCTCGATAAAATCATTACCAAATTCATTGGGCGGCAAGCTAATTGAATGCACAACAACTAGGTTGACACTTGTATTTGCTGGGCGGGACCCAAAATTAGGGGAAGCACAGTGCTTTGCAAATCGGTACCAACCCTTTGTCCAAAAGGGTTGGTGTATGTCCGTGCTGCTGAAGTGTTTATCCATGTGAGTTTGCATTAATGCCGCTCCTTGGCGCGTAAATGGGCTTCGCAGCAATACTGACCGAGCTCTCCTTTGATGGCCTCGTTTTGGGGGAAATGTACCCCACAAGCATTGCATTCAAGCATAATTTGAGGGGCATTTGTAGTTTGAGTTGATGGATCCGCTTGTCCCTTTAACCGCTCCCTACGAAGGTAACTATAAACAAAATAAAGAACAAGGATTAAAACCAAATATTTCAAAGCGTACGATCCAAAATAACTTCCAATACAAAGCGAGAACCAATATAGGATAAGAGCAACAAGCATGCGCTTGTGTATAACATTCTGAGCGCAAGCGTGCTTCGCCATCCCAGTCGCCATCTGCCTAATAAAAGTGCCCCCGTTGTAATCCATGACAACACGGCAAAGACAGTTTTATGGTCAAACTTGAGCGCGTGTGCAGGCCCGTACAGCTCATCAGCAAACCAAATCCCAGCAGCAAGGGTGGCGGTTAAGAGCACAAAACCTGCAGTTACAAATCGGAACGTCAAACGTTCAAGGGTTAACAAAGGAAGCCCCGTTTGATTGTCTAGCGCTAGGCGCATTTGCCTCTCGGCGCGCTGCATTAAAACGGCGTGAACAACTGCTACTGCAAAAAGCCCATAAGAGGCCATGCCTAACATCCAGTGCAGGGGTAGCCACGGCGAGGCTTGGATATGAAGTGGATGGCCTGAGAAGAGCACGCTCAAAATTACGCTAAACGCACCTAGTGCTGCCAAACTCCCGTGCACCCGCAGTTGCGGAATATTCCAGTGCTCAATGGTGTAGATGACAAGCACCAACCAGGTGGTCGCAGATAAGGCTGGGGCAAACCCAAATTGAGGAGTCCCGTCCTCACTCATCATGCTAGTGATAATGCTCAAGGCGTGCAATAGGACGCCGACCAATAGCACTCTCACGCCAAACTTTTCACTGATTCGCCCAACCCAAAATGCGCCAAGCGCATAGGTCAAAGCTGCACAAAGGCTAGAGCCCAAAAAGACAGCAGATAAATGTGAGAGATTTATAAAACTCATAAGACCTCAAGTTTACAAGTTTTGTTGGACAACTGAGAACCAACTCGAATACAAGGGGATAAAAGCCTTAAACATTGGCCCGAAAGTCACTCATGAACTCGGTTAACTCGCGAACAGCGTTCAGTGTGACTCCGTTGTAAAGAGAGGCCCTAACGCCCCCAACCGACCTGTGTCCCCCTAGCCCAGAAAACCCAAGCGACTCAGCCTGTGTGAGGAATGCTTGTTCTAGGGCTTGAGTTGGAAGTCTAAAGGCAACATTCATGCAGGACCGATCTTCGGCACTGACACTAGATTGATAGAAATTGTCGCTGTAGTCAATCTGGTCGTAAAGGCATTTCGCCTTCTCTTCGTTGATCTCATTCATACTTTGCAGCCCCCCGACCTCATGCATCAGCCACTGTGTGATTAAATTAACCACATAAATTGCAAAAACAGGCGGTGTATTGAAGTTGGAGTGTGCGTTTATGTGTGTGCGGTAGTCTAAAAACGGCGGTAAGCCGGGCTTGATTTGCTTGAGCATGTCGTCTTTAATGACCACGATGGTGACGCCAGCGGGACCCAGATTTTTCTGCGCATGAGCGTATATTAGAGAAAATCGATCCGCCGCAATTGGTTTTGACAGGAAATCAGAGGACATATCGCATATACGGGGTACACAGTCTAGGCCCATGATCTCTTTAAACTGAAGTCCTTCCACTGTTTCGTTGGAGACATAGTGAAAATAGGGAGCATCTTTATCAAGTTCCAAATCTGCAGGTGTAGGCAGTCTTGAGTAATGCGAAGATTTGCCACTCCAGGCTACGCGTATCTTGGGTTGCGCTTCAAAGGTTGCCCCCTCAATGGATTTCCCGCTCCAGTACCCCGTGTCCAAGTATTGTGCGGGGTGGCGACTGTTTTGATTAAAGGCCATTGCAACGGTTGAAAATTGCTGAGTGGCACCGCCTTGTAAAAAAAGTACGTGATAATCGTTTGACAGATTAAGCAAGGAGCGGATTCTCTCCTCCGTGTCAGCAACTAAGTCAATAAACCATTTAGAGCGGTGACTGATACCTAAAATTGATAAACCTACGCCAGGAACGGATTCAAGGGATGCTTGGACTTGGCGCAAAACACAGTCTGCCAGTGCGCCGGGTCCTCCGGAGAAGTTCAATAAATTGCGATCGGTTGGGGATTTAGACTTCAATGGTTGTTACTCTCAATGTCGCACGTGTAAGTTGAACATGTAAGTTAGACATGTTACTAGAACATCTTACTAGATTGTGTGCGGCGTTCGTACGCAAGGCGCCTAAAAATGTAGAAAGTAATTGGTCAAGTTTTAATCTCAAAATAGACCCAGCCTAGTTCGTAACTTAAGAGAGTGCAATTTAATGCAATTACTTTTGGAAATGGTGTTTTGGTTCTAGGTGAAAACCAAAGTCAACGTTAAAATCAAGGGGCAACATATGTTACTTATATATGGACTCTCAAGTGCTTAGAGTTTTCCGGCATGGTTGATGTAATTCGAATTACATGGATGCACGAGGACACTTGCATTTAGAAATCTCTCCCAAGTAGCTACAGTTGAGAATAGCTCAACGGATAATTAAGAATAGGCTGGTACAAAGATGGCAACTTTACTTTCAGACAAACTATCGGGTTTAGTTAAGCATATTAGCGGGCAAGCCCGCATTACCGAGTCCAACGTGGCCGATATGCTGCGCGAAGTTCGCATCGCTTTGATAGAAGCAGACGTGGCGTTGCCTGTGATCAAAGACTTCATCGCAAGGGTGAAAGAAAAAGCGTTGGGGCAAGAAGTTATCAGCTCCTTAAAGCCTGGCCAAGTTTTTGTCAGTATTGTTCAAAAAGAACTCGCTTTGACAATGGGTGAGGGCATAGCAGATCTAAATTTAGCAGCCCAACCTCCAGCAGTGATATTGATGGCGGGTTTGCAAGGTGCAGGTAAGACAACGACAACGGCTAAGCTTGCAAAACATTTGATCACCAAACGGGGCAAGAAAGTCCTAACCGTTTCTGCAGACGTGTACCGACCCGCAGCTATTGAGCAACTAAAGACTGTCACCGCACAGGCCGGTGCTGAATGGTTTGAGAGCACCCCCTCCCAGCGTCCAATTGATATCGTGCTTGCAGCATTAGATTATGCCAAGCGCCATTATTTCGATGTGCTTTTGATCGATACCGCGGGTCGACTGGGTATAGACGAAGCTTTGATGAAGGAGATCAAGGACTTGCACGCAGCAGTGCATCCCGTTGAGACTCTTTTTGTAGTGGACGCGATGTTGGGTCAAGACGCTGCAAACACCGCAAAAGCTTTTAATGACGCACTACCTTTGACCGGCATTGTGTTGACCAAGATGGACGGCGATTCAAGAGGAGGGGCAGCGTTATCGGTTAGACAAATTACGGGCGCTCCCCTAAAGTTTGCTGGTATCAGCGAGAAGATAGATGGGCTTGAGGTGTTCGATGCAGAGCGCCACGCGGGGCGAATACTGGGGATGGGCGACATTGTGGCGCTCGTTGAACAAGTCACTTCGAATGTGAATTTAGAGGCTGCAGAAAAACTGGCTCAAAAGCTTAAGAGCGGAAATGATTTTGATCTAAATGATTTTTTAGCTCAAATTCAGCAAATGAATCAAATGGGTGGACTAGCAAGTTTGATGGAGAAAATGCCTTCTCAAATAGCGGCAAAAGCCAGTGGCACCGATCTGACCAAAGTTGAGCGCGATATGATGAGAAAGCAGGGCATTATCCATAGCATGACGCCAAGAGAGCGTAGCAAACCAGAGTTGATCAAAGCAACCCGTAAGCGCCGAATTGCAAGTGGTGCTGGCGTGCAGGTACAAGACGTGAACCGTATGCTCAAGGAGTTTGAGCAGATGCAACAGATGATGAAGCAAATGAAGGGCGGTGGCCTCATGAAGATGATGAAACGCCTAGGAGGCATGAAGGGAATGGGCGGCATGGGGGGCATGGGAGGGGGCGGCTTCCCCGGCATGCCTCGTTAATCTGCAAGTTGTGTTGCTTGAAAAACTAAGCCTCGCTTATAACTGAGCTTATGCCTTCGCTTGTGCTTTCGATTAAGCCTTCGCTGTGCCCTTGCTAACCCCCTAGTTAATCTTCTTTATCCGAAGATTTAATCTGCATTAACTAATTCTTCGGCAATCACCAATTCACCTTTGAGTGAATAGGTTTGCGTTTCGGTGATTTTTACATCCACCAATTGACCCACTAAACGCTTTGCATTGGGTCCGCCTGCAAAGTTAACAATACGGTTGCACTCCGTTCGCCCCATCAACTCACTCGCGTTTTTGCGGGAGGGACCCTCTACGAGTATTCGCTGCTGAGTGTCTTGCAAACTTGTGCTGATACGAGCCACGTTTTCTTCAATGGTGGCCTGCAGGTGTTGAAGCCTCTTAAGCTTAATTTCGTGAGGGGTTGTATCCTCTAGGTTGGCTGCTGGTGTGCCGGGCCGGGGGCTGAAGATAAATGAATAAGACGCATCAAAGCCAGTGTCTGTAATTAACTTCATCAACTGCTCGAAGTCCTTATCCGTTTCACCTGGGAAACCCACAATAAAGTCTGAGCTCAATGCTAAATTAGGCCTGATCGCTCGGAGTTTGCGGATCGTGCTTTTGTACTCAAGCGCGGTATATCCTCGTTTCATGGCCATCAAAATTTTGTCGCTGCCGTGTTGAACAGGTAGGTGCAGATGGTTGACCAGTTGGGGTATGTTTGCGTAAGCCTCAATGAGGCGAGGCGTGAACTCATTGGGGTGGCTGGTTGTGTACCTTAATCGTTCAATCCCTGGAATGGCTGCAACGTAATCGAGTAGTAAAGCAAAGTCTGCTATCTCTGCGGTGTTACCCATGGTCCCGCGGTACGCGTTAACATTTTGTCCAAGAAAATTAATCTCTTTCACCCCTTGCGCTACAAGGCCTGCGACTTCAGTCAATACATCATCTAATGGACGATTTATTTCTTCGCCCCGGGTGTAGGGGACTACGCAGTAACTGCAGTATTTGGAGCAACCCTCCATGATGCTTACAAAGGCAGAGGCTCCTTTTGTTTGTGCAGGCGGGAGGTGATCGAATTTCTCAATCTCTGGGAAACTAATATCAACTTGGGGTTTGTTAGAGTGAGCGCGAGCTTTGAGTAAATCAGGCAGGCGGTGCAGGGTTTGGGGACCAAATACAACGTCAACATAAGGGGCGCGTTGAATGATGCTTGCGCCTTCTTGACTCGCAACGCAGCCTCCAACCGCAATTTGAACGCCCTTTTTCTTAAGGTGCTTAACCCGACCAAGGTCTGAGAAAACTTTCTCCTGGGCTTTCTCACGAATCGAGCAGGTATTAAAGAGAACCAGGTCTGCTTCGTTGACGTCGTCTGTCTTTTCATAGCCACCGTCTTGTGCAAGTACGTCGGCCATTTTGTCTGAATCATATTCATTCATCTGGCAGCCAAATGTTTTAATAAAAACTTTGCGGCTCATGATGAATACACCGTGATTTGTTTGCAGCGTTGCATGGCTTATACCCAAGGGCTGTTTATAAAGAGTGAGATTGTAATTGATATGTAATAACTGGATGAGTCATACGCAAAATGAGGTGGTTCACTCTTGGGTTCGATTTTTACCAAATGAGCCGCGCAAACGCCCGCCTCTAGCCGTGGGGATAGTTCAGTCGTATATGATTGCAGAAGTAATGTTTTGTTAAGTCAAACTTGTGAGACGCTTTTATGAAATTCAAACAGATAACCTTATTTACCAACTCAAAAGGCTTTGCAGAGTTTGGTGAGCAATATGTAGAGTTGAATCAGGGCAGCGAGCAGGCCCGTTTATCGATGCTCATGCAAAGCGGGGGGTACCAACTAAGGCACAGCCCTGTTGGGTTTCAAAGTGAGTTTCACGTAAGCACTTATCCACAATGGGTTTTTATTTTGAGTGGACAAATGCAAATAGGCCTTCAAGACGGATCCTCTAAAACCTTCTCTCCCGGTGAACATTTTTACTCAAATGACCTTTTGCCTAACGGCGCAACCTTTGACTCCAAAATACATGGGCACTGGAGCAAACAAGTTGGGGACTCCCCACTAGTGACTCTTTTTGTAAGGGGCTAATGGAAAATTAGAATCAGAATCTTTGATTTAAAATTTGAATCATAAAGTATTCACCTTTATTGATTAAAGCTTTATTGTTCTCGCGCCGATACTGCATAGACGACGCCTTTTGCGAGCACTTAGCTGTGCCTGTCAAGATTGGCGAGAACTTTATGACCATAATGTCCTTACCCACTGAATGTGAACTGCTATGAAAAAGTATTTACGCATCCTCCTTGAAATCTTACTTGCCATTGTGTTGGTGGCCGTAGCGGCTTTTGCATATACCAATTACACGGGTAAAAAGCATATATCCGATGATCTGACCCAGTCCTCAGAGGAGCTTGATCAGACCAAGGAAGCTTTAGACAAAGCTCAAGAGGACCTAGACGCGAGCAAGGAGAAGATTGCTGCGCTGACCCAGGATCAGCGCCAACTTGATGCCTTAAAGTCAGCCTTTGCCAATGGTGTCGTACTCTCTGATGTGGACGCACTGTACAAAAAGGAGAAGTCCTTAAGTGCTGATCGCCAAGTTGGACTTGGCGCGATTCGCATGTTGACCAACGGTGTAAACGATCCTAATACGATTGCTGCGTTTCAAAAAACACTTGAGCTTGCGGAGTGGAATACGAGACTGCAAACGGTGTGTGCAGCACAAAATGCGCTAGTTGCAGCGGGCCAAAAGGTCAGTGTCCTGGCCGACTGCAGCCGTGACGGTATACCGGTCAAAGGAGACGCTGTGGCAGATAAACCTGCTAAGGAGTTGAGTGAAAGCGACTTTAAGTGGGGCTACGACGGCGACACAGGTCCAGAGCACTGGGGAGATAATTTTCCCATCTGTGCAAAGGGCAAGAAGCAAGCACCACTCAATATCATAGGTCCGTTTGAAAAATCAAAAGAAACTTTAACTGCTGACTACAAGGAAGGCGCCTTAAAGATAGTGAACACGGGGCATACGATTCAAATTAATCCTGAGCCTGGAAGTACTTTAATGGTCAATAAGGAGGCTTTTGAGTTAGTAGATGTGCACTTTCACCGTCCAAGTGAGGAGGAAATTGACGGCAAGAGCTCCCCCATGGTGGTGCACCTGGTGCATAAAAACAAAAAGGGCAAACTGGCTGTCTTAGCCGTATTGGTTAATGAGGGCAAAGAAAACCCAGCCATTAAGCTTTTGTGGGCCAACCTACCCAAAGATAAAAAAGAGGGCGAGGAATATGCTCCACCTAAGGTAGTCTTTAATCCAGCCACCTTGCTTCCAGCGGATATGGGGCACTTTACATACGAAGGCTCTTTGACGACACCGCCGTGTACAGAAGGGGTGATGAACTACGTCTTTAAGACTCCCATTGAGCTATCTAAGGGTCAAATTAACAAGTTCCCATTCAAAGTGAATGCAAGACCTGTTCAAGACTTTAATGGACGCAAAATAAGCGCAACTCAATAACCGTTTATTCTTATACCTTTGGGTTGGAGTAGAAGCTACTCCAACCCAAAATTTTGTAACATATATTTCTACAAATTAGTTTGGCGAGCCCTTAAAGGATTTCAAGCCCATGAGTTCATTAGGGGTCATTATGGCTGATTAGGGCTCATTCGGGCTCATCTGGTTTAAACCGCCTTAGCTACTAGGCGCGCGTAATTCAACTTAAAATGAGATCCACGTAAAGGACTCTCATGAACTTGAGTATTTTGGTTATTTCCCTTTTAGGGGACGATGTAAGAAGAGCTCATATGTCT
>CAITYM010000127.1 GCA_903896615.1 uncultured Burkholderiales bacterium | reverse complement strand
GGGTTACGGTCAAACGGCATACCAAAATGCTCTAATTCATAAACTACTTTTGGAGCCTCGCGACACATGAATTCAATCACGTCTTGGTCGCCAAGCCAATCAGAACCCTTGATGGTGTCATAAAAGTGATAGTGCCAATTGTCTTCGCTCATATTCCCCAATGAGGCACCGATACCACCCTGCGCAGCTACTGTATGTGAACGGGTTGGGAATACCTTTGTCAGAACAGCAACATTCAGGCCGGCTTCTGCTAGCTGCAAAGAGGCGCGCATACCTGAACCACCTGCACCAACAATCACCGCATCAAAACGGCGACGTGGCAATGCTTTTTTAATAGCGGTCATCGAATTACACTTTCCACAAAATTTGAACGGCATAGGCCGCACAGGCTACGAGGTACAAAACAGTTAACACTTGAAGTGTTAAACGAATGCTCACAGGCTTGATGTAATCCATCCAAATATCACGTACACCAATCCATGCATGATAGAAAAGACTAAAAAGAGCCAAAAGAGTTAACAACTTCATGAATTGATTGCTAAATAAACTGGCCCAACCCTCATAAGTTGCGCTACCAGTAATGCAGTAATCAACTAACAAAACAATAGTGAAAACAACCATCACTACAGCAGTAATACGCTGAATGATCCATTCTTTAAGGCCGTAGTGAGCACCAACGACTAGGCGTTTAGGTCCGATTTGATAAATTGGCATGAGAAATCCTTGTTATAGAAACGCTTAGTACAAGCCGAATAATTTGAGACCAACTGCAGCTGTCAAAGCTACACCTAATACGAATACAACTATGGCTGAGCGGTTTGATTCTGATTTTTCAACGCCAATTTCTAAGTCGAGTAGCAAGTAGCGAATACCAGCGCAGAAATGGTGCAAGAAACACCAGATCAAGCCAAGACAAATGATCTTTACCAAAATATGGTTAGTGATCGCTTGGAACTTCTGATAGCTCAATTCGGAAGCCAGACTCTGATCCAAGAGATACAGGATAAAAGGAAGCATTAGGAACAAAACAGCGCCGCTGATGCGGTGTAGGATCGACACTTTTCCAGCCCAAGGCAGGCGGTAATGGATTAATTGGGCTAAACCAATGTTCCGGTAGACCGGTTTGGTGTTTTTTACTTCGTTCTGTGCATCAACCATGGGCAATCTCTATATTTAGGTGGAGGTTCAGTGTTACTTTGTTGTATTGCAACATATTCTACTGGGGAAACATTAAGCTCGCAGGGGTTTTTTAGGGTCTTTAATGGTTTTTACTAATGGCCGATCAATTCAATTTATTTACATAGTGCTGGTCGATAGTGTCATACCGAGCCCAACGAATTTCTACTGGTTTATTCCCGTAGGTAAAAGCCACTCTCTCAACAGAAAGCAAAGGGGCGCCCTTCGCTACATGGAGGTGCGAGCCCAATATCGAGTCGGCAGCAATGGCTTTAATTTTCTCCTCAGCTCGCACCATATGGGTCGCATATTGACTCTCATAAAACGCGTACATGGGGCCGGGCCAGGTATTTAAGGCTTCTTGGTTCAGGCCGGTAAAGCGTGATTCCGGCAACAAAATCTCCTCGAATACAACTGGTTTGCCTGCAAAGGTTTGGATGCGATCGATTTGTAAAACTGATTCGCCCTGCTTTAACTTTAATAACAGAGCAACGGAATTTGAGGCATCGATGCTCTTGCAGGACAAAAAT
>CAITYM010000126.1 GCA_903896615.1 uncultured Burkholderiales bacterium | reverse complement strand
GGGCAGGCACGCCACTGAATGAGCGGCAGGTGAAATTGATCAACCGTTTGCTCGATGGCTTCGAAGGCAAACTTACCAGCAGCAAATGGGCCGCCATTGCCAAATGCTCGCCCGACTCCGCATTGCGCGATATCACTAAGTTGCTAGAGCAGGGGGTACTCAAGAAATCGCCTGGTGGCGGGCGCAGCACGAGCTATGAGCTGTCAGATTGAATCTGACCGAATCGGCAAAAGAAAACCACAGTGTCAAGGAGATATCTGATCCGGATGTGTGGACGTCGGTTCAATTCCGAGTGCCGGATTTGAAGTCGTTACAAAGAAGTGCGTTGACTCTGCGGCGGGTGATCATGTCGCCGAAGTTGTCAACCGAACGTAGTAGTTCAGTGCGATTGAGGTGGCGTAACTTGCTGCATGCCTGATCCAGTAAAGCGTTGACCAGAGCGCTTGTTTTCTCGAGGTTGTTGATCAAGTCGACAAAAAGCACTTCCGGTGTTAACTGTTCCGTGTCGTCTCCTATTTCAATCTCGTCGGAGTCGCGGGAGGTGATGCTGAGCGTCATTAGGGTTTCGAAGTCATCAATAGCTTTTCGCTGGCAGCAGGCAGGCTGACAGGCGGACAGGCTGACACTCGGACAAGTGGGTGAGGTAGGTCTGGATGATGGCTTGTGATTTCTTCTCAGAAAATTTGGATCGCCGCAATCGGCCAATCTTTTTGCTCGGCACTTCCATGAATGCCGCGACTGGGATGCGTTTGTTCCAGGAACGCTCAGTTTTCATCTGGCGTTCAAATGACTCGACTTCGGCGACGAGGTAACGGATCAGTCTTCCGATTTGGATGAAGCAGGGGCCTTTTCCGTGCGACGCCACAGGGCTAGGGTGCCGGTGGGAACGCCCCACCGATCTGCAAGATCCTGGGGAGATAGCGGCCTATTAAGCATCGTCTGAGCAAAGGCTGTAAACGACGGTCATGACCATTGAATATTTCGACAAGCTTGGAGCACCCCGTCTCACATGAACCTCAACTCTTCGAACCGCCTGGTGCGGACCCGCATGTCAGGTGGTGTGGCAGGGGTGTAGTCGACTAGACTACCCCCTATGCCGATTGGTAGATGGAAATGCGGTGATAAGTTATAGAAATCACCAACTAGGAACTACCAACTACCAAATAACAACTAGGTCGGTAACACTGTAACGCCCGGCATAGCGCTAGGCCCCATCATTCCGGGGATGAAAATTGGATAAACTCCGAAGAGTAAATTGTGTAAATAAACAATCATTGCAACCCAAATCACTGTGCCAACAAAAATGCAGGAGAGCGTGGACGCAACTGACTTTTTGGTTTGGACTGCAACCCGAGAATCCTCATTTGGGCTTAGCTGAGTGTCCAGCCTGTCTCTTTGCCTTACTGACCTAAAATCAAGGACCGCCCAAACTAAAAAACTACCAAATAATATAACGTTCGCACCCTCTCCATTTGCAATTAGGTGAGCAAACGCCCATACTTTAACGCTGAGTATCATCGGATGTTTTAACTTGGCCTTTATATGATTGTTAGGAATATAGGTGCTCACCAACATAATGATTGCAAAGAGCATTAAAAGCAGTGTGATATGTTTTGTGAAAACTGGCGGAGTCCACCCCCAATTGAGTGTTGCTAAGGCGTTGTCGTGCCCCTTAACAATCAACACGATTCCAATCAAGCTTACAAGTGTGTAAATGCCCTTATAGGCTTTTTGTCCTATTCTCTCTATCAAGTGCAATCGCCTGTCTGGTGAGAAGATGCGTATGCTGTGAGTGCCCAGAAATAAAACTAGCCCTAAAATCATCATTTCCATCTTGTTCGTACCTTACAAATTTAATTTCTTTAGAATAAGAGACAATAGGGACACTTAACTTTAACGTTAAAAGTTCTTTCCCCCACTCATCTAGGTAACCATTCTAATGGACGCTTTAATTTCCCCGTAATTTAAGAGTCTACATGTTCGAGGCGCCATGCTGGAGTATTCCTGCTTTGTCAAAACTACAGATATACACAATTCTTTAAAGCTTTTCTTCGAAATATGTCCTCAAGCCCTCATTCCGATTTTGATTTGAATGCAAACGTTTCTGTATCGGATACAAACCCATCCACTTTGACTGCTGAACCCTCTCAGAGCGTAGGAGATTCAAGCGCTTTAAAGATGACCTCAAGTGAGAAGAGTGCGAGTTGGTCACTGGCCTTTGTATACGCAATGCGAATGCTGGGCCTATTTATGGTGTTACCCATTTTCGTGCTCGAGGCTCAGCACTATGCGGGCGGGGATGACCCAACCAAAGTAGGTATGGCGATGGGTGTTTATGGATTGGTTCAAGCTTTTTTACAAATCCCCTTTGGCATTGCCGCTGACCGATTTGGTCGCAAAAAAGTAATCCAGTTTGGATTGTTCTTATTTGTTGTCGGAAGTTGCCTAGGTGCAGTTGCAACAAGCGTAGACGGACTCGCCCTTGGTCGTGCGCTTCAGGGGTGTGGCGCTGTATCCGCTGCTGTTACTGCATTACTGGCAGATCAGACCAGAGATCATGTGAGAACTTTCGGCATGGCCCTCATTGGTGCAAGCATTGGTTTGATGTTTGCACTCTCCCTCGTTTTAGGGCCCGTGTTGTCAAAGTGGGGTGGTTTATCCGGCGTTTTTGCAGTAACCGCGGTGCTTGGATTGTTGGCCATGGCAGCTGTAGCGTGGTGGACCCCGAGGGAGCCTAGTTTGCATAACGAAGCTGGTCTAATAGCTGTTGGGTCAGAGACTCATGCGCTCGGGACAAGTCCAATTAACAATTCATTTGACAAGCCAAACGGCAACCCAAACGGCAACCCAGAGGACAACCCAGAGGACAACCTTGCGCATGGCTTGAGAGCCACGCTCTTGCAGCCCGATTTGATAAGGCTTAACGTCGGAGTGTTTGTTTTATACGCGGTTCAACTTGCCAATTGGGCATCAATTCCTGCGATGCTCAGCGCCGCAGGGGTAAGTCAAGAGAACCACGGATGGGTGTACCTTCCCGCGGTACTTTTATCCTTTGTGGTGATGGGGGGTACCCTTTTCCCAATGGAGAGAAAAGGAATGCTAAAACCCCTCTTCTTAGGTTCCATCGTATTGGTTGCACTGGTAGAGCTCGGCTGGTACACCCAGGCCTTGAGTACACCCGGGCTGTACGCTCTTGAATTGCTCTTATTTTTATTTTTTTGTGGATTTAATATTTTGGAGGCCAGTCAACCAAGTCTTGCCTCCAAAATGGCTGCACCTGCAACGCGCGGAGCAACTATGGGGGTTTACAACACGCTTCAGAGTTTGGGTATTTTTGCGGGCGCGGTCGGGGGGGGCTGGTTAACAAAGAGTTACGGTCCAGGGGCCGTTTTCTTAGTAAGCAGTTGCTTGATGGTGTTTTGGTTGATTGTTGCGGCTCCCATGCGCGTTAAGTTCACTAAAATAGTTAAGTAATTAACCCTTTGAGTTTAGGAGCCTAGTTGTCCCTGTCCCCAGCATCTCTATCCTCGCCAGCTTTCAGTAATTCCGCAGATCTCGTGCAGCGCAGTTTAAAAAGTGTTTGGCATCCATGCACCCAGATGCAACATCATGAGAGTATGCCTTTGATAGCGGTATCAAGAGGTGAGGGGGCTTGGCTCTACGACCCTGAGGGGCGTAGATATTTAGATGCAATAAGTTCTTGGTGGGTTAATCTCTTTGGTCATACGAACCCCAGAATTAACAAGGCCGTAAAAGCTCAAATAGACAATTTGGAGCACGCGATGCTCGCGGGTTTCACCCACGCCAGTGTGGTTGAACTCTCTGAAGTGCTCTCGGATTTGACCGGTAATGTTTTGGGACATGTCTTTTACGCCTCTGACGGAGCTTCGGCGGTAGAGATTGCGCTTAAGATGAGTTTTCATTTTTGGAAAAATTCGGGGCAAACCAATAAACAAGAATTTATCTGTATCAAGGGTGGCTATCACGGTGAGACTATAGGCGCATTGTCTGTGACAGATGTGTCAATATTTAAATCAGCCTATGCAGAGCTTATTAAGAATACACATGTGGTCATGTCACCTGACTACAGGAAATCTGCTGAGCTGGGGTTAGATACACAGGAAGCGGTAGCGCTGAGGGCGGCACAGGAAATTGAAACTTTACTCAAAGCGCGATCGCAAAACATTTGTGCTGTAATTTTGGAGCCTTTGGTGCAGTGCGCAGGAGGTATGGCTATGCACCACCCCGAATACTTAAGGCGCATTAGGACTCTTTGTGATCGATACGGGGTACATCTCATTGCTGATGAAATTGCGGTTGGGTGTGGTCGCACTGGGACTTTTTTTGCGTTTGAGCAGGCAAACTGTTGGCCCGATTTTGTTTGTCTCTCAAAAGGGATTAGTGGTGGATACCTGCCACTCTCGCTTGTCATGACGCGGGATGATATTTACAGGGCTTTTTACGATAGTAGTGTCTCTAAGGCTTTTTTGCACTCACACTCCTACACGGGTAACCCTCTTGCATGCAGCGCAGCAGTTGAGACTCTTGCCATTTTTAGGGAGGAACAAATCTTAAAGGCGAACACTGCGCTCAGTCATACGATTACTAAGGCACTAGCGCCTTTTAAGAGTGATTTGAGAGTTAGACATTTCAGAAATCAAGGCATGATCTGGGCATTTGATGCAGTTATTGAAGATCCGGTGCTAAGGGACTCCTTTTCGAGAAGATTCTTTGCTAAGGCACTGGAACATGAATTGTTGCTGAGACCCATTGGTACGACTGTTTACTTTATGCCGCCCTATATCTTGAATGACCAAGAGGTACAGCATTTGTCTGAGCGGACACAAGCCGTATTTGACGAAGTGATGAAGGCATAAACCGTGTTTAACTTGCTAGATGAGATTAATCTACGTATATCTGCTTTGAAAGAGGCGGGGCTATACCGATTCAGAAAAGTGGCCCAGTCTCCCTGCGCGCCTGTGGTGAAGGTAAACGATCGTCAAATGCTTGCATTCAATAGCAACGATTACCTAGGTCTGGCAAATGATCCAAGAGTCATCGCTGCTTTTAAGGAGGGAGTCGGCATTTACGGGGCGGGCAGCGGCGCGTCCCATTTAATTAGTGGGCACTCTAGAGCGCACGCACTACTGGAGGACGGTTTAGCTGAGTTCATGTCGTTGCAGATTAGGGCTGCAAAGGCGCTCTATTTTTGTACAGGATATATGGCTAATCTCGCGGTTATCACGTCTCTTGTAGAGGTGAATAAGGGTGAGGCTGAAGTGTTCTCAGAGGCTCTCAATCACGCATCAATCATTGATGCCATTCGTTTGTCTAAAGCTGCGTGTAAGTTATACCCACACGGTGAGCACAATAAACTCCTTAGTTTATTGGAGGCTTCTACAGCTAAGAATAAGATTGTGGTCTCAGACGGGGTATTTAGCATGGACGGGGACATTGCACCACTTTTAGAGTTGGTGCGTGTGTGTGAACAGACCAACGCATGGTTGGTGATTGACGATGCCCACGGGTTTGGTGTTCTCGGCAGCGGTGGAAGGGGCATCTTAGAGCATTTCAATATCAAGTCATCGCGTATTGTGTATATGGGTACTTTGGGCAAAGCTGCTGGAGTGAGTGGTGCGTTCATCTGTGCAGATGAAAGCTTAATTGAATGGATTATTCAAAAGGCAAGGCCTTACATTTACACCACCGCCGCGCCGCCTGCATGTGCGCACGCTCTGCTTAAAAGCATTGAGTTGATTGGAGGAGAG
>CAITYM010000125.1 GCA_903896615.1 uncultured Burkholderiales bacterium | reverse complement strand
ATGTGTATTTCTGATTGCATTGCCTTTTACGCGCATGATCTCGATTGCACTGTAGGTGGACTCAAAGTTACGCCCCAACCGGGACAGTTCTATGGAGGCTGGATAACACCGGACTTAGCTGGTCCGTTTAAGGGCGCGCCTGGGAGTAGCGGTTGGTGATCAGCGTGGGTGTGTAGATTAAAGATAGAAAAAAATTTGAATTCATTAAGCCTTTTTTAAGCCCATACGCTGGTGCGAATGAACCCAGCAAATGCATCACTTAGTCTCATAGACCAAAAGTTCAAAATTCAATACCTTGTATCTCCAGGGTAATTACTAGCAGTTTAAAGACTAAAGATCGCTAGTATTGACGTGTATCAATTTCAATCCAGAGTTGATCTATTGAGATTGAATTAAAAGAAATTCGTTAAACTCATTCACAAGTCTTAAAAAACTGTTCCATGATTCAGTTTTAATTACTCTGTAACCTCATTTAACTTTAGTCTATTTTTGAAATCTGTTTTGGCAATCAATGTTTCTACAGGCATATTCTGGACTGATCCTACGGCGTCCTCCTCTCCAGAAACTTCTATTTCAACGCTGCCGCCACTCAACAGGCTAGGGACACTGCGTATATTTTTCATTTATAGAAAAGCCTTATAAAGTTTGCTTTTACGAACTGCTTTTGCATTCGTTCATTTAATTCCTTATCGCCTAGGTAGGTTAATTTAAATTTAACTAAATTCACATTCAAAAAATAAACATGCCAACCAATAGAGCTTATGATCAGATGAAATTTCGAACAATTCAACTAGATTGATATTCATCTAGGATTAACGGTTGACGGAACATTAAATACGTTTAACCAAACTGACACCTTAGGAAAAAATAACTTGACTCTCAGTCTTAGAACTAATCAAGTGTTTCTTTATAACGTTTGAGGGCAATTAAGCTGACCACTATTAAAAAGGCTAGCATCGGCCAAAGATCAGCAATCACATAATTAATTGATACCCCTTTCAGCATAATGCCTCTAACGATTCTTAGAAAGTGAGTTAGTGGTAATAATTCACCAAGGATTTGGGCCCATGAAGGCATAGCTCTAAAAGGAAACATAAATCCTGATAGAAGCATAGAAGGTAGAAAGAAGAAGAAAGTCATTTGCATAGCCTGCAATTGATTTTTCGCTAAAGTGGAAAATGTAAAGCCAACCCCTAAATTTGCCACCATAAACAAACCAATCATGAGTAGTAGCAAAATAAAACTGCCATGCATTGGAACATCAAATAAAAACTTTGCGGCTCCAAGTACAACTAACAACTGAATATAGCCAATCACCACGTATGGTAATATTTTCCCGCACATGACCTCAAGGGGTTTGACTGGAGTGGCCAGTAAATTTTCCATTGTCCCTCGCTCTCGCTCTCTCGTCATTGCAAGTGATGTAAGCATGACCATAGTCATGGTCAAAATTGTGCCGATTAAGCCAGGAACAATGTTGTACTTAGATAACCCCTCTGGGTTATAGCGTTTGTGAACCCTT
>CAITYM010000124.1 GCA_903896615.1 uncultured Burkholderiales bacterium | reverse complement strand
TGCAGCACCAGGTTTGTTGTTAACAATAATAGGTTGGCCAAGTGATTCACTCATGGCCTGCGCTAAAGTTCTAGCTACTGCGTCTGTGCCTCCGCCAGCGGGGTAGGGGACAACCCATTCGATGGGTTTAGACGGAAATTTATCTGCAAACGTAAAGGACGTGAAGAAGCTAAGGCTGATGGCAACAGATAAGCCAACAAATGCGCGATTAAAGGACATGATGATTAGGTCAAAAAAGTGATAACCCATTGTTATCAAGAAGGAGACCGCCGCGCCTAATAAGAAACCCTTAGAAGAAACCCTTAGCAAAGAATGATCAATAAGGTTTTAATGACCCTACAAAAAGACGGTACAAGTGGTTATCTGCTGCTTGCAAACTAACGATTTATATCTAAACGAATTGTATGAATCGACTGACCTCTTTAATGAACAAGTCAAGTCTAGAGCTTCTTAGACTTAGTCAAAAAATGATAGGTTAATTAATAGCAAAATTTAAGGCAAAAAGGAAGTAAAGAAACAAATAAAGAAAGAAATTTAAGTAAAAGCTTTCACAGTAAAGCCCAACTTGCCGGTAAGACTTTTATGTAGGCTGCACAGGCAATAATTGCTAAGCAAAATTCGAATATAAATATATGAAGTCTTGTCATCTTTCGTTTCTCCAAAAAGTAATTAAATATAAAAATAGAACTAAATACAATGTACATAAAGTCATAATTACATTTACATTTAGACTTTCCAATCTTAAAGATATTCGCAGTATTTAAAATAGATAATTGGTACTACGAATGAGAACTTCCTCGAGCGGGAGGTACATGCGTAACCCGGTGAAAAAACCATAGCCCATTGGTTCTAGTAAAAGAGTTCTATTTGGTGCATCTATGTAAAAAGTGTGTAATAGATGGCTACTAAAATAGGGAAACTACTAGGGTATTAATACTATTTAAGTGGGTTTGAGGAGTTGTATGAAATACATTACTTATCTGCCACAAATTACGTACTACTTTGAATGTATTCCAACTCAATTTTGATTGTTGATGACCATCCTATATACAGGGATGCGCTATGCGAAAAACTCACCATTGATTTCAATGCCTTGGGCGTTGAAGTTTTATCGGCTCCGAGCCTAGACGATGCGGCGTCCATACTATCTCGGGGCCAAAAGAATTGGATCATTTTGTTGGATCTGGTATTGCCAAACACCTCGCCGCTTCTTGCAATTGCAAGATTAAGAGAGAGTCCACGGGTTTTGCATATTGTTGCGATGTCCGGGTTAGAGGAGGATGAGTGGGGTGCAAAATGTATTGCCGCGGGAGCTACAGCGTTTATCTCCAAAAACAACACCAGTAACTTTATCTATATTAAATTGTGCGAGTTGCTCAAAATTCGACAATCAAATAATGAATTCTCAACGAGCCAACAATTAACAAAAAGACAATTAGAAGTTCTTGCCTTAATGAGCAAGGGGACTTCCAACAAAATTATCGCAGACCAACTAGATATTAGTGAGCAAACTGTAAAAATTCATATCAATGCCATTTTTAGGAATTTGAAGGTATCCAATAGAACGCAGGCTGTTTATAAGTCGCAAATGCTCAAGCTAATATAGGTAATTAAATGAGTAATTTAGAGCAAACAAAAGTGGGTCTTGAGCAAACCCAGTCAGAGTACGTTGCATATGAGAAATTACAGTATATGCATCAATTTGCAAAATCCAGTACCTTTGCCACAATCTTAGCGCCACTACTTTGTATTCCGATTTATCATAATAACATACAGGTTTGGCGTTTCAATTTATGGTTTTTTATCATGACCGCAGTCGTGATCATTCGGCTGTATTTGATATATAGGATTGATTTAAAAGGCATCGTACAGAAAAACATTAGATTGCTCAATTGGGGAGTAGGTATCACCACTCTTGCTTGGGGTCTGGGGTGGTTGCTCCTTGTTGAGGATTTAACGCCGCTTAATTATTTAATATTTGAAATTATTTCTTTGACGGTTTTGTTCGTCGGAATGGTTGGTTACTGTGTCAATCTTTCTTCATTTATTTCATTTGTTCTCCCTCTCAAAGTTCCAGAATTCATTTTTCTAGCGCTTTATCACCAGTTTGTAGTTTGGCCTGTTGCAATTGGCTCGTTTATTACTTTTTATTTGGCCATCAAAATGGCTGTACTTTTCTCCAAATCTTGGGAGAAGTCAATCTCACTTAGATTTAAAAATGAATCACTATTTAACGAGTTAAGAGCTGAGCGAGATATATCCATTGCAGCCAATATTGCAAAATCAGATTTTATTGCAACAGCCAGCCATGATCTGAGGCAGCCCATGCAGGCTATAAATATTTATCTTGAGTTATTTGGATCCAATCAAATCGAGAAACAATTTTCATCTATTGTCAACAAACTCAAAGTGAGCGTTGAGCAATTAAATAGAATGTTTAATGCACTGCTTGATATAAGCAAAATTGATGCTCAAAGTATTGCTGTGCATAACCAAACCTTTAGCATTGCACCCTTGTTAAATGAGTTAGAGGAGGTTTTTCAACCTATTGCGGCCGAGAAAAATATTAGTCTCTCGTGTCTAGGGCCTCAAATAAAGGTGCAAGGGGATAAGAGTTTATTGCAACGAATACTGAATAACTTGATATCCAATGCAATTCAGTATACGAAAGCCGGCTATATCGAAGTTAAGTTTCTGATTGTTGAAAATCATTTGGAAGTTACGGTTAGGGACACGGGTTGTGGAATCTCAGTTGAGGACAGCGCTTTGATATTTAAGGAGTTCTTTAGATCTGAAAACACACGAGCGATGCACGACGGACTAGGTCTTGGGCTCTCTATTGTGAATCGGTTGGCGAATTTAATCGACGCAAAACTAAAAGTTGAATCTAAGGTTGGGGTGGGAACAACAATTAGGATAAAAACCAAATTCCTTGTTTGCACCTCTGCCGATTCAGACGAGACGGATATAGCAGGGCATTCAAATAATAGTGAATTATCAACTGATAGTGCCCAGGTAGAAAATATTAATGGTGTGCACCCGTCAATGCATATTGCAATTATTGAAGATGATCCTATTTTGCTAGAGGCCTACAATAATTTGTTCATTACTGCAGGTTTTATTGTG
Source organism: uncultured Burkholderiales bacterium (assembly GCA_903896615.1). Taxonomy (GTDB): domain Bacteria; phylum Pseudomonadota; class Gammaproteobacteria; order Burkholderiales; family Burkholderiaceae_C; genus Limnohabitans. Next base: position 1,781 of record CAITYM010000124.1, on the reverse strand, counting down.
CATTTAATTCCTGTGGTGCACGAGGAGTTATCAAACAGTCTCTTGGATATAGATCATTTGGATTTTATTTTGAGTGATTTTAGACTCGGCGAGAAAAACGGTGTGGATTTTATTCAGTCTATACGTGAGGAATTTAATGCAGAAATTCCCGCCCTACTGTTAACCGCAGATACCTCCCCCCAGCATATCCAATTGTTTGCCGAACTCAATATTCGCGTTTTGTACAAACCCATTAAGTCCACTGATATTTTGAGTTATGTCGGTGAATTTTTATCCTCTATACACTAGCAAATTAACGCTAATCATGATTTCCTATCTACGACGTACATCTATACTCGCCGTTTTATTATTTGCTGCATCAGCTTTTGCTCAAAGGGCTGGCGATGATGTGGTGTTTGGTGGTCTTGTATATTTGGATAACAACTCAAAGATAACGAACGCCTCAAACTCCAACTCTGTTTATGACGTGACCTCTGCGGGTCTGAGCAGCACAGTTCACAATGTTTTTACGCTTGTTGGATCTGATCTGCATATGTTCACAGACAACTTGGCAGCAGAGCTCGTACTTGGAGCTCCACCGACTATTAAAACCAGTATGTATACCCCGGCTAATGTTGTTAATCATGCCAGCTACATCAATCAAGCCATTACTTCCAAGGCTGAGTCACCTTCGCTAATCGCTAAGTATTTATATGGAACTCCCGCAGATAAGGTACGCCCATACTTGGGCTTAGGTGTTAATTACACGCATTTCTCTAACCTCACCTACGACCCGCAAATCAAGCTACTGGCCTCTAATGGTCTAGCGGCGTCTCCGTCTTGGAATCCGGTTTTTAACACGGGACTAAGCTATAAGCCGGATCCACTGTGGATTCTTAGTGCAAGTCTTACCTATATCCCACTCTCAACGCATACAACAATGAACGGGAATGCAGGGATCGGTCCGAATAGTGCGACTTCGCACCTCATAATAGATCCTATTATCTTAGGCATGTCATTGGGCTATAAGTTCTGATTTTTTCAGTCTACGGCCTATAGCCTATAGCCTATAGCCTGTAGCCTGTAGCCTGTAGCCAATTCTTGGTCTTCAGCTTGGGTGAGACTTGTAGGTATTTTGCTTTACAAACGCTCAATCTGAGTGGATAGAATAGTGGGATAGGAAGGATTTAAACCTTTCGCTCATATTCCCTATTTGCACCTTACTCGTTCACGAAGCCTATGGATTCCCAAGAAATACAGAACATAAAGAATCAACTGGCTAAAGCAGAATATGAGGACAATCTTCGGACTGTTTCTCTAAAGAAGCCCAAACTGCCAATTGTTTTGTACTTTGGACGGGATAACTTCTCTGATAACTCCAAATATTTATATTTGGACGCTTGTCGCAATAACTACGGTTTTCAGCCCGTTTGGTGCAGTTTTAATACGCAGTTGGTCAAGCAATTAACCGATCTAAATTTGTCGGCGTTAGACCTCACCCACAATCCTGCTAAGAATATAGCCTTTCTAATCAAAGCCCCACTTTGTGTTTTTAGTATCAGTCCCAACGAATCACTTCGAATATCTACCTACACAGCAGCACTTGCAGGGGCCCAAAAGGTTCAACTCTGGCACGGTGTGGGTACCAAGCAACTGGATTTAGCGCTGACGGATAAAGGAGATATGGCTAACCCTAAATTCGTTAACCAGTTGGCTGAGTCAACCGCGATTGATGCAATCCTAAGTCCTGCAAAAATTTGGGATAAACAGTGGCGTGACTTCTTTGGCGTAAGGAAGATCAT
>CAITYM010000123.1 GCA_903896615.1 uncultured Burkholderiales bacterium | reverse complement strand
GTGAGCTTCTCAAAATGAGAGAATAGAAAAATCAAAAAAACTTAGCACATTGATTAGGATGAACTGATAATAGATATTGATCTGGATTTACTCAGTGCAAATTGAGCCAGCTAAACCATTGGCGAATGAAGACAAGGGTAATATGCGTTTTTGGTGGGTGAATCAAAACCAAACTTACCGCCATGAAATTCAGGGCGGTTATTTATGGTCGCCCAAAAAGAATGCGAATGGTGCACGTAATCCTTTTTATGAGTCCATGCGTGAGGTCGCACCAGGCGATTTAATTTTCTCATTCAAGGACACCCGAATCGTAGCAATTGGAATTGCTCAATCTTATTGTTGGGAGAATCCAAAGCCAGTCGAGTTTGGTACTGCAGGACAAAATTGGGAAAACATTGGCTGGAAGGTAACAGTTAAATATACTGAACTTAAAAATATCATAAGACCAAAGGACCATATGACGGTCTTAATTCCTTACTTGCCCGCAAAATATTCACCTTTGCTACCTAACGGAAATGGTCTGCAATCTGTTTACCTGGCAGAGTTGCCAAAGCAGTTTGCTGAAGTTCTCATGGGTTTGATTGGCAAGGAGGTTGAACCCCTATCCTTAGCAGCTCGTACAGTAATTCCTTTAGTCGCGGACGATCTGGATTACTGGGAACATAAACTGGAATTGAGCATCGCAGCGGATACATCAGTAAGAGAAACTGAGAGGCAAGCCATTGTAAGAGCCAGGGTTGGACAAGGCTTATTTAGAGAACGTGTGGGTAAGATAGAAAAAAGGTGCCGAATAACTGGAGTAGAAAATCCAGCTCACTTGGTAGCAAGTCACTGCAAACCATGGAGAGATTCGAACAACGAAGAAAGGCTCAATGGTGAGAACGGATTGCTGCTAACTCCAAGCATTGATCATTTATTCGACCGGGGCTTCATTGGTTTCGAGCCTAAGGGAAAGTTGATCATATCCCCTGTAGCTGACCGTTCCTCCCTTCAGCGGATGGGAATTAACACTGAACAGGGTGTTAATGTTGGTGAATTTTCGAGTGGGCAAAAACAATTTCTAGAATTCCACAGAAGTGCAGTATTCCTTGAGTCACGTCGATAATGTCAGCTAATATTCAACGAAACCAATTACTCAAAACAATCTTAGATCAATTTAAGATCTCACGAAAGGGAGTCCACGGGCCAGCTCACTGGGCTAGGGTTCGCTATCATGGACTTATGATTGGAGCCGAATGCGGTGCAGACTTAAACGTCGTTGAACTGTTCGCTTTTTTGCATGACTCTCAAAGACTAAATGAATATAGTGATCCTGAACACGGGGCAAGAGCGGCAGACTATGCTACCTCTTTGAATGGTTCCTTCTTTAACTTAAATGCTAAACAATTAGACCTTCTATGCGCTGCGATGAAAGGGCACAGTGGGGGAGAAGTTCATAGTGATCCAACTATTCAGACCTGTTGGGATGCTGATAGGCTTGACCTGGGACGCGTCGGTATTAAGCCAGATCCATATTTCTTGTCTTCCTTGGCGGCCTCCCGGATTCAAAGCGCATATGAATGGAGCATAAATCACACGGGTGAGGCCGACTTTGGCTTGGATTGACCTCAGCAGTAACCTGATGAATTTAATACTTATTGCACAATCTTGAAATCTTCAATGACAACTTGCATATCTATTGGTTCCTCAGAATTTAAAAAATGAGTTAATGAATCAAATAATTGAGGGTTTTCTTCTAAAGTGAAACTAATTTGAATATCTCTGTCCAGGTTTATTGTCTGGTGAATAAAATGCATAACATCTTTATTCACACGAATGACAGGACTTACAGATCGATGAAATTTTTCTCCAACAAAGTAAGATTGCATTAAGAATAATGATTTTTCACGTGGATGATTGCTGAAGCACACACTGCCCTCAAGTTTTTTCTCCATCAAAAGTACGCCTAGTCCTGCAAATTCAGTCCATGGTGATTCCCATTCGCCCCGTATATCGCATGTGAAGTAGGTTAACTTAGGTTTTATGTCTGACTGAAAATAATTAAAAGATCGCTTGTGATTGGCATTGGAGGAATTTGAGCGAAGATAAAAGGTGTACCAGGACTTATCTATCTTATCCTTAACAATTCGTGAAATCTTTTCTTGGCTGAGTTTGACCATAAACAAAAATCCATTTTTTTAAACTGACGTGTGATACGTCATAATTAGTTGATTATTTACAAGAGTTGCAAATGAATAATAGAAAATTAAAATTCCACATCATTTTACTTTTGGCTTCAATATTAATTGGCTTAATTTGTGAACTCGGCTATGGCAAATTTCAGCACGACAGGTATTGGAATGTAACCATTTATAGGGTTCAGTTGACGCAAATTGAATATGTAGATTCATTTTTTAAGTTGTTTAAAGACAAGGAAATGCTAAAGTCGACATTGAATAAAAATGATTTTGAGGATGTTTTTAAACCATTGAGCAAAAAGACACCAGTATGGGTATACAAAGATAATGATACTGTTCCTTTTTTCACTAATGAAGTAAAAGAGTTTAAGATTAGAGATCAATCAATAAAAGAAATTCAATTAAACAATTACAAAATTGTTCTTGGTACTTATCAAGGCCCTAATTGGATAAGTCCTCCTAATGGTGTGTTTTGGGATTGGATCGAGAGTCCTCTTCGATGGTTTGAGGACAGATTCATAATAATTACAGTGCCGTTTTTGACATTTGCACTTATTTTCTACCTAATCATCTTAGCTTTAGCTTTACGGACTAGGGAAAAATATTTGAGTGATAAAGTTCTGATCTCACTTGAGCTATTGAAAAAAGAACGATTAGGTGCTTGAGATGCAAAAGAATCTAAAGCTTAATAATGAAAATACAAAATTAAATCAAAGTTGGATGAGATTTGCAGATGGGCTAGCAGATCCCGGAACAAGTATTACTGAATTATTAGAGAAATTTGCTGCAGAACTGGAACAAAGAAATAAAAAGGACAAAGCCCTAGAAATAGAAAAAGAAATATCAAATCGATCTATTCAGGAACTTATCCACTTTACCCCGATAGAAAACTTAGAATCAATTTTACGTTTTGGCTTTATTCCACGAAAATTTCTAGAATATCCAATATTTGATGGACAAATAAACTTCCCCGATCAAGACAGAAATGACGGACGTAAAGACTGTTATTGCTTATCGATTTCGTGGCCTAATTATCGAATGTTTCACAAGAAAAGGTTAACAATGCCTGATACCATTTGGGTCGTCCTAAAGTTAGAACCGACACCAATAATTAATTTCGAGTGTTTTTTCTACAACACCAATGCAGCGACTTTAGCAGGACGAAAATCAGGCGACGGTCAGTTAACGGATATGTTTAGTAATATTGAACTCAGGAAAAAGTTACAACTTGAAGATCGATTCACTACTGACCCTCAGGCAGAAGTCTTGTCGAGTTCCCGTATTCCCCCAGAGTTCATCATCGAAATGTCTATTGAAAAAAATAGCGATGAAATCAAAGATATTAAACGCAGGCTTTATGACTTAGGTTTAGTCAAGGAACCCAATAAATTTAAAACTGATGACCAATATTTTCGACCACGTGAAGACTATGAATATTGGAGGACATCGTGTTAAGCGCTATCAATTGGACTAATCTGTTGATAGATTGGGCCGGGTACTCCTTCAAATTTTTCAACAAGGATGCTTTACATGTCTTAGAAAACTTTCCTGGCTTCATCTATTACTCCCCTTCATTTCAATTTATTCGAAATTTTATTGATTGATCAGTTTCAACAACGGCATTAAGGTATATTTTGTTCAAAGATATGTAACCATTTTGCATGTACAGATTCTTTAGCCATAGGGTTCATTCCTCCCATAAAAGAACCAATCCAGTTATCGAACTTTTGCTTGTATAAAAAGCCCTGCCCATCAAACATCTTAGTACTAACAATGGTGAGCGTTGATGAATACGTAAATTTGTCAACTAGCGCATCGTTGAAATAGCGTTCTCCATTCTTTGGAGGTTCTTCTTTCATGGCTTTGGTAATAAAGTTCCCTTCATCTCCGTACTGACCGGGTTTACTCCAAAAGAATTTTGAATAACCATTCGTGTATTCGACCAGGTAGCAGCGAGTGGGTTGAACAAGTTCTGTAAATTGTGGAAGAGCTTCTCCGAAATCACTTATCCTTGCATGGTAGTAAATTGCCCCGCACCAAACGGATTTCACACTATTCGTTTTAGAACTTAATT
>CAITYM010000122.1 GCA_903896615.1 uncultured Burkholderiales bacterium | reverse complement strand
TCAGACTTAAACGACTTTTAGAAAAGTTGATTTTGGTCTGAAAACAAACTCATGACTGACTCGCCCTTAGCAATTCTTTGAATCGTCTCTGCGATCAAATTGGCTACGGAGAGTTGTCTAATTTTTTTGCACTCCAACGCCGCTGGACTCAGCGGAATAGTGTTTGTCACCACGATCTCATCAAGCGCTCCGCCCTGTGCAATGCGCTCAATGGCAGGACCCGAGAAAATGGGGTGCGTACAGTAGGCGTAAACCTTCTTTGCGCCTTTGTCTTTTAAAACTTCGGCCGCCTTTACTAAGGTGCCTGCTGTATCAATCATGTCATCCATAATGACGCAGTTTCTGCCGTCAATATCGCCAATCACATGCATCACTTCAGAGACATTCGCCTTAGGGCGACGTTTGTCGATAATTGCTAAATCGCAATCCATTTGCTTGGCAATGGCACGCGCTCTGACTACGCCGCCAACATCGGGGGAGACAACCAAAAGGTCCTCATAATTTTTGAGGCGCAGGTCGCCTAAAAGAACGGGGGAGGCGTAGATATTGTCTACTGGTATATCAAAGAACCCTTGAATTTGATCTGCATGTAAGTCCATGGTGAGGACTCTAGCAACGCCAACTGTTTGCAATAAATCGGCTACAACTTTAGCTGAGATAGGCACTCGTGTCGAGCGAGGTCTACGGTCTTGTCGGGCGTAGCCAAAGTAGGGAATCACTGCACTGATGCGTTCAGCTGAAGCGCGCTTCAGCGCGTCAACCATTATCAGCAGTTCCATTAGATTCTCATTGGTTGGAGCGCAGGTGGATTGAACCACAAATACATCTCGTGCTCGAACGTTTTGGTTGATTTCAACAGTTACTTCGCCGTCTGAGAATCTACCCACAGAAGCGCTACCCAGTTCAGTGCCTAAGTGCTTGGCAATGTCAGATGCAAGCGCTGGGTTGGCGTTGCCCGTAAAAACCATGAAGTCTGTTGAAGGGTTTGACATATTGGGGATGTATTGAATGCTTGTTAAACAGACTTGCAATGAACTGACTTAAACCGAATGCTGCATGCACTATACATGCTAACTACTTCAACTAAAAAAATACATCCATAAGTCTTAACATCGTAGAAGACTTACTTCATTACTGGCAGGGGAGGAAGGACTCGAACCCTCGCATGCCGGAATCAAAATCCGGTGCCTTGACCAACTTGGCGACTCCCCTACACGGGAGAGCCTGAATTTCTCAGACTCACCGTTATTTGTCGCTGGACACCCAATCCGAATGCGGATGTTTGTCCAAATTACTGCAAACCCTTAATTGCCAACCCAAACTTTCTTGAGGCGTTGTTTTTAACGCAGCCCCAAGCGGCAGGTTAGCAAAAACTGCACTACCTGACCCAGTCATTCTCGCTTTTAACCCTTGATTATCCAGCCATTCTATGGCTTCGGCAATCTCTGGACACAAGCGTTGTGCGACTGGTTGCAGATCATTTCGGCCAAAGCCGAATGGTTGCGCAGCGAAGTCAAATATTGTAACAGTTTTAGTATCGCGTTGTAACAACGGATCGCGGAAAATTTGTTGTGTAGAAACCCCTTCCTTTGGCTTGATCACAGCCCACTTGGCGGGAGCCAGTTCAATAGGTTCCAATTTGTCTCCAATTCCTTCGACCCAGGCGTTAGAGCCAAGCAGGAAAAAGGGTACGTCCGCACCCAAGGGGACTGCAATTCGCATTAAATCTTGGCGACTAAGATCCAATCCCCAAAGCCGGTTAAGCGCCAAAAGGGTGCTTGCAGCGTTAGAGGATCCTCCTCCCATGCCGGCTTGTTGGGGGATGGTTTTGTGTAATGAAATTTTTGCCCCTAATTTGCATCCAGTTGCCTTTTGTAGGGCAAGGGCTGCGAGCACACAAAGGTCATTGTCGGGTAGCGCAGGCTGTTGCGTGGCTGGTTTTTGGGTTTTTGGTCCACTTTGTACTTCCTCGGGTTTCAGCGGGCTGATATCCAGTCTCTCAATGTGCCCATCCAATTGCAACTCAAAGTCTAAGCTATCGTACCAATCAATCAACATAAACACAGATTGCAACAAGTGATAACCATCGGGTCTTTGCCCCGTGATGTGAAGAAAAAGGTTTAGTTTGGCTGGGGCTAAAACACCTTGAATGGATTGCATACTGTTGAGTTTATACCTTGGAACTTAGTCTGAAGTTCGCTTTAACAAAATGCGCAACTGTACCTTGGGTAAGGGTGTTAGCCGTGTCGCTTTGAATTCACTTTGGCCTTGCTCGCTTGAAGGTGTTTGATTTTGAAGCAAACTCCACCCCTCGGGTGCTTGGGGGGATTGACCGTTAGCCCAGGCAAATATCATATCTACGGGCAAAGATGCGCCCATGTACTTTTGGGATAGTGCCTGCAGGGAGTTAAAGTGAAGGCTGTCACTGTGATTGGCGTTCAGTAGAGTTGCACCTTCTCTATCCCACTGTGCGTAAGCAAGCGTTGTACCTAAGCTTGTGTAGAACTGCATCGCCCCTTCTTTTTCGTCGCCTTGCAGATCAAATTCAGCAGAGAAGCTTTGTTTAGGATCACTCTCAATGGTTAAATTCAACTTTCCACTCCAAGAAGCTTCAGGCCTTGAGTTGAGAGTGGTTGAGGGGGGGAGACGTTGGACCGAGCAAGCGCTAAGTGCTAAAAGAGTCAACAAAACCCAACAGAACCAGGTTAATCGGTGTAAATTACGACGCATTTAAATGAATGAAATCAGTGAAATCAATGCAAGGCGGCACCAAAGTGTCGTTTTTTCTTTAAGCTAAAGAGGCGCTTTTAGGCGTTTAATAGTGTCTCTCAATACCTCGTTCTCAGGACTCATTTTGAGCCCCTCACCCCAAATCTTAAGTGCCTCATCGTTCTTATTGAGGTGCCACATTACCTCGCCCAGATGAGCGGCAATTTCGGGGTCTGATTTGCCGGCATATGCGCGTTCCAAAATCGCTAAAGACTCCAAATTATTACCCAACCGAAACTCCACCCAACCCAAACTATCTGTGATAAAGGGATCCTCAGGTAAAAACTCAAGTGCTTTGACAATTAGTTTTTTTGCTTCTGGAAGCATCAGGTTACGGTCTGCTAGTGAGAAACCTAAAGCGTTGTAGGCCTGGGCATAGTCGGGATTCATTTCAATAATGGAGCGTAAGATTTTCTCCATTTCCTTATAGCGCTTAAGCTTTTCTGCAAGCATTGACATCTCATATGAGATGTCAACATCTTTTGGATTTAATTTCAAATACTTTAATAAAGTGTTGTAAGCGCTGTCGTATTCTTTGTATTCCCGGTACAACTGGGCTTTAGCAAGAACTTTGCTTCTTAGATCTTCGCGCGATTTATTGGGGAGATGATCAATTAGCTCTATCGCTTCTTGTAATTTCCCTTTGCCTGCCAAAATACTAGCCCTTTGAAACTGCGCGCGCATCACAAGTTGCGGATCCTCAATTTTGGTCAACCAACTGTCAGCTAAGGTCTCGTCATTTTGCTTTTGTGCAATCTGAGCCATCATCAAGTATGCTTGGCCCTTACCTTGGGAATTGACGGCATCAGGTTTTTCGGCAGCAAGTTTTAGATAAGTATTAATGGAGTCAAGAGCTTTGCCTGTTTGAGCTTGCTCAAGTTGCAAACTACCAAGCAAAAGCCAGCCATCAGGGAATTGGGGAAACTTGCGTGTGATTTGCAAGAGTTGCTCTCCTGCCTCATTGAGTCTGTCGGCCTCAATAAGGGCTCTGACCCATTGCAACCTGACATTGGGGTTGGTTTGTGTTTCTAAGATTTGTTTGACCAAATCCTCGGCTCCCGGGGTATGAGTACTCGCTAAATCAATCGCTAAGAGTGCGCCGGTTTCAGATTTTGGGTCTGTAGATAATCCCTTTTGTAGTGCTTTTAGCGCTGATTCTGACTTTGAGGCCATCTGACGCATTCTGGCAATCGTGATCCAACTCATTGCCGCGGTCTCAGGGCGTGACTTGAACGCACCGAGGGTTTGCTCAACAACATCGGCTGCAAGGGTTTTGTTATTTACCTGTGAAAACAGCTGCGGAATTAGAGTAATCGCTTTAACCTGCTCGGGTTGAGGCGTCAGCAAAAGATCTGTTCTAAGCGGCTCCTCAATTTGATCGACTTTATTAAGGGCGAGCAAAATATCCAAAACATACCTGTTTGCCTCCTTAGAGGCTGGTGCTGAACTCTTCCAAGCTCTGGCCGCTTCAAGTGCAGAGGGGCCAGAACGGGCATGCAGTGCAATGTCAACTGCTCGCTTGTAGAGCCCAGGATCCTGGGTCTTTCTGGCCGCGTCCAATATCAAAGAGTAGCCGGTTGCTGGTACGCCTTCCTCATTGTTGAGCTCACCCAGTAAAATCTCAAGCAACAATTCGCCACTTAAATTTGAATTGTTGATGGTCGGGGCAGGATTGATTTTTTTCTTGCTCTGAACCGTAGTTTCAAAATCTTTACCGCCCTTAGGTTGGGGTTGGGGTTGAGCTGCGAAACTATTATGAATACAAAGCAGTGCTCCTAAGGCAGCACTAATGAGGGGTTTACTGAAGTAAAACATTTGTCTTTTAGGGGAATAACTATTTCGTCTGTCCATAGACGCCTGAAAATCTGAAGCCAAAGTTTGTTTTACGCGATAGGTGAATAAATATTTCATCTGTCTAATTAAGGCTAAAGATCGGAGTGGTTGTCGGACTTGCATACTCAGATGATAATGCCAAGGAACTATATTTTGCTTGATCATGCCCGAATTACCCGAAGTTGAAGTAACCAGACTTAGTTTTGCTGACAAAATCAAAGGCGCACAGATACAAACTGTACAGCTTGGTAAGGCCCTCAGGTGGCCATTAGGCTGTCTGCCCAGTGATTTGGAGGGCTTGACGGTGAGTCGCGTCAATCGCAGAGGTAAATATCTACTAATTGAGCTGGATCCCTCCGTTTTGATCATGCATTTGGGGATGTCGGGTTCTCTGCGCTTTGAGACAACGACAGCAGCGCTGGCTACTGTGCGGCTGCATGATCATTTTGTAATGCAAACAAGCCGAGGCACATTGATCTTGAATGATCCTAGGCGGTTTGGTGCGGTGGTTTTTGCGCCAACTCCAAACTCCTCCATATTTGATAAGTTACTGGGTCGACTTGGAGTTGAGCCTTTAGGGGATGATTTCAATTCGGAGTATCTTTATAAAGCACTGAGGGGACGAAGAGTAAGTATCAAGCAAGCCTTGTTGGGGGGGCAAATTGTAGTTGGAGTGGGCAATATTTATGCGAGTGAATCTTTGTTTATAGCTGGAATACGGCCAACGCGCTCTAGCGCAAAAATTACCAAAAAACAAAGCACACTTTTGCACCAAGCGATTCGCGATACTTTGAACAGAGCAATATCTGTGGGTGGGAGCACATTGCAAAATTTCTCAAACGCAATGGGAGAGAGTGGATATTTTCAGCTTGAGAGTTTTGTATATGCTCGCCTTGGAGAACCTTGCAGGCGTTGTAAAACCCCTATCAAACAAATAGTTCAAGGGCAGAGGTCAACATTTTTTTGCCCTATATGTCAAAAGTAAATTCAAATAACCCCTTAGCTTTGAAGATGGTTCCGAAATTACGTGCTAAAAAAATTCAAAGTTTCGCGGCCTTATTGGTGAACTGGCAACGCACTCACGGGCGTCACGATTTGCCGTGGCAGAAAATCTTGGATCCCTACAGAGTCTGGGTCTCAGAGATCATGCTTCAGCAAACTCAAGTTGCAACAGTTATTTCTTATTTTGATCGTTTCATGAAACGATTCCCAACCGTTAAAAGTCTGGCTAATGCAGACCAAGACGAAGTATTGGGCCTTTGGAGTGGTCTTGGGTATTACTCCAGAGCTAGAAATTTGCACAGGTGCGCCCAAGACGTTGTGAAGCTGCACGGCGGTTTATTCCCAAAAGATTACCAAACCCTGCAAAGTCTTCCTGGCATTGGACCAAGCACTGCAGCAGCAGTTGCATCTATTTGTTTTTCTGAGCGTGTGCCTATCTTGGACGGCAATGTCAAACGGGTTCTAACACGTTTAGCAGGGTACGGTGAGGATTTGTCACGCAGCCCCAATCTCCAAGAGTTGTGGGGCGTTGCACTTGGGTTGTTGCCTGCGAGTGGTAAGGATATGCCCATCTACACCCAGGGCATTATGGATTTGGGGGCGACGGTGTGTACCCCTAAAAATCCAAAGTGTGAGATTTGTCCAGCAAAGTCCATTTGCACGGCCCTCGCAGAGGGCGATCCACTCAAGTACCCAGTCAAAACCAGGAAAATTAAACGTACAACTCAGTCACTTTGGATGGTTTGTTTAATTAATAATAAGCGCCAAATATGGCTTGAAAAAAGGCCAACAAAAGGCATTTGGGCTAGTCTTTACTCTGTGCCTGTATTTACTAATGAGGTCGCTTTGAAGGAGTTTGCTGAAGTCATTAAAGCAAAGAAAATGGATTTTAAAACTCCTATTACACATGCGCTGACCCACAAGGAATTGATCTTGCACTGGGTGCAAACGGAGCAATTTAGCGTGCAAAAACTCTTGGACTTGAGTCGTGAATCAGAGCACTCAAACGGGGCTTGGTTCAGCCAAACAAAATGGAGTGCTTTGGGTTTGTCGGCCCCAGTTAGAAAGTTTTTATTAGATGCACTCGCCTAAATGTATAAAAGTTTAAATTTTAGGTGTTTACTCGCCCAACTCTCGGTGGCGTTTTAATGTAACCCAGTGTTTTGCAAACTCCTTGGCTAACTTTTCAACCAAATACACTGATCTGTGCTGCCCACCGGTGCAACCGATGGCGATGGTGACATAACTTCGGTGGTCCTCATCTAAAGCGGGTAACCAGTTACTCACAAATTGCGAGATTTGCTCCCCCATAGCCTGAACACTGGCGTGTTCACTTAGCCACTGTGCAACGGGTTCGTCAAGACCTGTCAACTCTCTAAGCGGGGCTTCGTAAAAGGGGTTGGGAAGCATTCTGACATCAAACACATAATCTGCGTGAACTGGGATGCCGCGTTTAAATGCAAATGACTCAAACATTAAAGTGAGCGCCGCCGCTGGAGCTCCAATCAAAGAGTGGATGTAACTTTGAAGTTTAGATCGTCTTAGCAAACTGGTGTCTATGATGTGTGACATCTCACGCAAATCTGCTAACAGTTCACGTTCGAGTTCGATGGACTCACTTAGGTTTCTAAGCACAGGGCCTAAAGCATTAGGTGAGTTGTTCGACTTGTCCAAGCCTTGAGACAAGGGGTGACGCCTCCTTGTCTCAGAATAACGATGTAACAGGGTATCTGTGTTGCACTCTAAAAACAGAAGTCGTATGTTGATGTTTCGCTCTCTGAGCTTTGTTAATTGCGCAGGCACAAGGGGCAAAGCACCGTGACTCCTCACGTCCATTGCAATTGCAACTTTCTCAGCTTTTAATTTGTTTTCTAAATCTACAAATGAAAGTAAGAGTTCGGGGGGTAAGTTATCTACGCAGTAATACCCAAGATCTTCCAAAGCGTGCAGTGCAACAGACTTACCCGAGCCAGACATGCCCGTGATCAGAACAAGCTCGCTACTCATGAAGAAAGCTCCTTTTTTTTCTTAACTCCGCCTTTGCCAGTTGGAATTATTTCTTCTTGCACCTTCATTTGGTCTAGCATCTCGCGAGCATGGGCAAGTGTGGTCTCTGAGAGTACCTCTCCTCCAAGCATCCTAGCGATCTCTTTAACACGGTCTTCTCCCTTCACATCCTGCATTTGACTAAGCGTACCGTTGGAGCTAGGTGTCTTTGAGACCACCCAGTGGTGATCCGCGCAGGCTGCGACTTGGGGCAAATGTGTAACAGCCAACACTTGTCGGTCAAGGCCAAGTTTTTTCATCAGACGTCCAACCGTTTGAGCCACAGCACCCCCTACGCCTGAGTCAACTTCATCGAATATGAGGGTTTGGGCCTCTCCGAGTTGGCTGGTGGTGACTGCAATAGCTAATGAGATTCTTGATAGCTCTCCACCGGAAGCTACTTTAGCCACGGCTCTAGGGGTTGCACCCGCGTGGGCTGCAACCAAGAAAGCCACTTCCTCTAGACCGTAGGGCCCGGCTTGATCAGCGGCTTCGATGTGAACCACAAAGGTACCCCCTTGCATTCCAAGACCTTGCATGGCTTGTGTAATGGCGCTGGAGAGTTTGGGGGCGGCTTGTCGCCTGATTTTTCCGATCTCCAATGCCTGTGCGTTGTATGCTTTTTGGGCGGCCAACTCAGCTGCCTCTAGTGCACCCAAATCAACTGCACGGTCAAGCCTTTGCAATTCACTTTTCCAAGTCGCATAGAGTTCGGGTAACTCTGCGGGTTGTCTTTTGTACCGTCTAGCTAAAGACAACCACAAGGACATGCGGTCATCTAGTTCTGCAAGTCTTTGTGGGTCTAAATCTGTGCGCTTAAGCCATGTTTGTAGTGAGTGAGCTACGTCTGATATTTGAGCACTGACAGAGGATAAAGCCTCGCTTAATTCATTAAATTCGGGGTCTAAGTGGGCGTTGGATTCAAGCTCAGACTGAGCAAGCGCAATGAAGGGGTTAGCCCCTTCTTCCTCGCCTTCTAAGGCGTTGAATGCCTTTTGAGCAACATCAATGAGAGTTTGTGCGTTAGCAAGTCGAGTGTGTTGAGTGTTCAAGCTCTCCCACTCATCCGCCTCGGGTGCGAGTTTATCGACTTCTGTGATTTGCCAAAGTAGGCGCTCTCGCTCTGAGTGCAGTTTGTCTTGTTCATTGCGAGCTCGAGTTAGTTCTTGTGTAGCATCGCGCCAAACTGTCCAGAGCTTGGAGAGGGTACTTGTGGATACACCTGAATAAGCGTCTAAGAGCGTTCTCACCGAATGAGGTCTCGTTAGGCTTTGCCAGGCGTGTTGACCGTGAATATCAATTAAACACTCTCCGATCTCTCTTAGTTGACCGGCTGTTGCTGGGCTGGCGTTTATCCAAGCACGGCTCTTGCCGCCGGTCTCGATGACTCTTTTTAGGAGCAATTCGGTTTGACCCGGCTCGAAACTAAAACCTTGTTCTTCAAGCCAAGGCTCGAGACTCTTGGGCGCCTCTATCTCCAAAGTGATCTCGGTTTTGTTGGCGCCTTCGCGAATTACAGAGGACTCTGCCCTGTTACCCAGGGCCAATTGAATGGCATCTATCAAAATGGATTTGCCAGCCCCCGTCTCACCGCTGAGGACTGAGAATCCAAGGGATAAGTCCAGCTCTAATTGCTTGACAATAACAAAGTCTTTGAGCGTGATGCGTTTTAAGCTCATGCAACACCCTCATTCCAATGAAGTTTTTTACGAAGCGTATCAAAATAGCTCCAGCCAACTGGGTGCAGAAATCTGACCTTGTGTTCGGACTTAGACACGGTAATACGGTCTCCCTTAATCAAAGAGGCCAAGGACTGCATATCAAAGTTAGCGCTCGCATCTTTGCCAGATACTATTTCAATAACAATTTGTGCATCGTCGCCAAGAACAATCGGCCGGTTTGACAGCGTGTGCGGTGCAATAGGAACCAAGACCCAACCCGCAAGTGCAGGGTGAATAATGGGCCCCCCCGCGGAGAGCGCGTAAGCGGTGGAACCAGTGGGCGTTGCAATTATCAATCCATCCGCCCGTTGGTTAGATAAGAAGTGTCCGTTGACCTCTACCCGCAACTCGACCATTCCGGATGTAGCGCCTCTGTTGACTACGACATCGTTCATTGCAAGTGTTTTGAAAACACAGGCATCATCTCGGATGACTTTGCTCACAAATAGGCTGCGGAAATCTTCCGTGTAGTTCCCCTGAAGCATGGGGGCTAAGGTGGTCTCGATTTGACCTAGCGCAATGTCAGTGATAAATCCAAGTCGGCCTTGGTTGATGCCGATCAGGGGGACTCCGTGAGGTGCGAGCTGACGGCCAAACCCAAGCATAGTGCCGTCCCCTCCGACCACAATCGCTAGGTCGCAAGATTTGACAATCTGATCAATATTTTGAATCTGTGGGTTCGTCAAGTCACAACTGGAAGCGGTCTCTTGTTCAATAATGACATCTGCGCCTTGCAGATGCAAAAAATGAGTTAAGCTCTGTAAAATCTGTGAAGTAGAGGGAGGGGGTTGGAGTTTGGACGTGGTTGAGCCGTCCGCTGCTTTTATGCTCCGGTTTTCTTTGACTTCTTTGGCATACTTGCCAATTAGCGCAATTTGTCGAAATTTTGATTTCATAGGGAAATTAAATCACTAAAATCTGTCTTCTGTATGAACATGCTTGATGAACGTGCCAAGTTTTTGTTAAAAACGCTGGTCGAGCGCTACATTGCCGACGGGCAACCTGTCGCCTCTCGAACCTTGTCCAAAACCTCGGGCATTGAACTCTCTCCTGCAACGATTCGCAACGTGATGGCTGATTTAGAGGATTTGGGCTTGATTACAAGCCCCCACACCTCTGCCGGTAGGATCCCTACTTCAAGGGGCTACAGACTCTTTGTAGACACAATGTTGACTACAAAAATGGACGTCTTGGAGACGCCTGTTTTGCAATCCGATCAGCCTCAAAAGATCATCTCCAATGCCGCCGACTTGTTGTCGAGTCTCTCACATTTTGTGGGCGTTGTCATGGTGCCCAAGCGCGGGATGGTCTTTAGGCACATTGAGTTTATGCGTTTGTCCGAAAAAAGACTGCTTGTAATTATTGTTTCTCCTGACGGGGATGTGCAAAATAGGGTCATATTTACGGAGTCAGATTACTCGGCGCAACAACTCATTGAGACTTCTAACTACTTAAATTCTAATTACTCGGGAATGAGTTTTGATATTGTTCGAGAGAAACTTCAAGCTGAGATGGACTCACTTAGGGGCGAGATTGCCAAGTTAATGCAGGCGGCGGTTCAGGTAAGCTCAGAGGTCCTGACCCAGGCTCAAGATGAGGTCATCATCAGCGGGGAGCGGAACTTGCTGTCAGTGAGTGATTTTTCAGGGGATTTGGGGCAACTAAGGCGTGCTTTTGATATGTTTGAGCAAAAAGCCCAACTCCTCAGGCTCATGGAGAGCTCAGCAAAGGCCGAGGGCGTGCGTATCTACATAGGGGGGGAGAGCCAGTTTGTGCCTGTAGAGGAGTTATCTGTGGTGAGCGCCAAGTATGAAATGGACGGTCAAGTTGTCGGAACTCTAGGCGTTATTGGCCCAACTCGCATGCATTACGAGCGGATGATTCAAATTGTGGACCTTACTTCAAAACTTTTGACCAATGCACTGAGTCAAAAGTAAAGACTAAAACAAATAAGATTGTTGGGTACCTTGATTGCTAGGGATCAATCTTCAGGTTAAAATATGACATTAGGGCCTATAGCTCAGTTGGTTAGAGCAGAGGACTCATATTGTTGAAATGTGCACTATACGTGGAAACTGTGTAGTGAATGGTGTCAAATTCGGCGAAACCTAAGTGCATGACCATGTATACGGCAATACCGAGCCAAGCCGCGTTGTGAAAGCCACGCGGAAGGTGTAGAGACTAGACGGCACCCACCTAAAGCGAAAGCTATGGTGAAGGCATAGTCCAGGGAGTGGCGAAAGTCACACAAACCCGAATCCTTTGGTCCCTGGTTCGAGTCCAGGTGGGCCCACCAATAAAGCCTCTAGCTAGAGATAGCTAGGGGTTTTGTCTTTTGAGCGTTACTTTAATTAACGCTGGTGCAGGATCTATAAATCAGTGAATTATTCCGCTCAGAGCGAATCCCTTAAGTGCATTACCAGGTGTGATTGTGCTTTTATAAAGTGGTCCACAGGGAGTATCGGCCTTCATCATTGAGAGTGAGTAGAAATCATCTACATAATGCATGGATTGATAACCTTCTAGGTGATAGGTGAACATATTTAAAATACCGATGATGCTGCGATTAGTTGATTTGCAATAAATCACCTTCTCAAGATGATTTAATTCCTGTTGCATAAAAGATTCGCTTACACCTTGAGATAGCAAGATCTTAAATAGGTATTGTGGGAATCATTCTACTAAGTTCGATGCTGGGGCTAGAGGCATCAACACTGGTAGCAGGGTTCTTTCATTTACAAATAAGGCTACCTGTGGTTTTGAAAAATTTTGCCTTAGCATAAAAATTACCCAAAATATTGTCTCCCTTTCTAGCGGGTTAGTTGACCCCTGAAGAGACTCGATCTAATAATTGTTTTGAGCAGTGTAAATAAAACATAGAAAAGTGTCTCTGATTAGGCTAAGACTGGAATCAATGCATGCTTGACTTTCGGTAGTCCAGATTTACGAACTTGCCATAAGTCATAGGCTGCCTGTAAAGCTAGCCAAACACTTGCGTTACCTCCATTTTTCTCCCCTAACCAAGCCTCAAGACGAAGAGCCATTTCTGGAGAAATACCGGCTTTACCATTAATCACCCTAGAAAAAGCTGCGCGAGTTACTCCTAGTTGTTCTGAGGCTTCTGTTACGGTTAGTTCTAACGCTGGAAGAATATCCTCTTTCAAAGTAAGGCCTGGGTGGGGCGGGTTATACATTTTAGTCATCATTACTCCTCTTCTTTTAGTGATAATCTTAATAATCAGCAAGCACTGCATCTTCATCTTCAAATTTAAAAGTCATACGCCAATTTCCATTTACCGAAATTGAATAGTGATCCTTTAGCTTATCTTTTAAAGGATGCAAGCCCCAACCGGGTATATTCATATCTTCC
>CAITYM010000121.1 GCA_903896615.1 uncultured Burkholderiales bacterium | reverse complement strand
GATTTGTCATTTTTACGCGCTCCATCCGCGTTCCCAGGATTGGTTCCTGTACTTAAAGTAGCTGGGGTTGGGGTTGAGTTTGGAGCATTACTTGCAGCGGCTTTCGTAGGTGAATTTCCAGGTGCAGGTGCAGGTGCAGGTGCAGGTGCAGATTGGGTTGAGTTACCTGCGCCGGGTGGAGCTTTGTCATCGGGTTTACCTTGACCCCTATCAATGCCCTTCCCCGCCTTTATCACTGCCTTTATCACCGCCTTTTTCTGCAGAGTCTCCTGGCCTCTTACCCCTTGCACCCCCGGGACGGGCTGCCTCGCCAATCACAATATTTGCACCCTCACGCAACTTATCCAGTCCATCGACAACCACTTTGTCACCAGGATTGAGTCCCGACTCAACCAAAATTTTGTCCTCATCGGTTGGTCCCAATTTAACGGGGACCACTGAGACTGTTTTACCGTCCTCATTAACACGGTATACAAAGGTTCCGATAGTGCCTTTTTGCATGGCAGTAGCGGGCATATAAATCACGTCTTGTTTAACTTCCAGGATTGACTTGACGTTGACAAATTGATTCGCAAACAAAGTACCTTTGGTATTTGGGAATATGGCCCTCAACTTTACAGTCCCAGTCGTTAAATCAATGACGTTATCAATGCTCTCTAATCGGCCCTTGTCCAATATGGATTTGCTATCACTGTCCCAGGCTTCGATTTCGACAGGTTTTGGAGGACCTGACTTAGCACCTGGTGGGTTGCTCTTGGAGGCGTTTTGTGAACCATTTGGAGGGCCATTTGGAGGGCCATTTGGAGGGCCATTTGAAGATCCATTAGCTGGTCCATTTGCAAATCCATTGGACGGTCTTTGTGACGCCGCATTTGGTGAGCTGCTCCAAGCACCGCCACCTGCTTTAGCGCTTTCATTAAAATTTGAGTCCCTGTTTGAACCACCCTTGGAGCCACCATTAGATGATCCATTAGTTGCTCCATTAGCAACCCCCATTGAAGGATTTAGTTTTTGCAAGTAGGTGCTCAACAAACTCTGAGGGACCGCAAAGATTGCAGTGGTCGGGCTAACCTGAGTGATGACGAATAGCGGAGTTGAGTTGTTGGCTTGAATTAAATTACCAGGATCCACCTGGCGAAGTCCAATGCGTCCCCCAATTGGAGCGGTGATTCGTGCGTATTCAACCTGCAGTTTCGCTGCATCAACCAAGCCTTGGTCCGCCAACACATTGCCACGGTACTGATCGGTGAGAGCTCGTTGTGTGTCATAGACCTGTGTGGAGATAGACTCTTGAGCTATTAAGGTCTCATACCTCTTTAAATCCAACTCTGCATTGCGAAGTAAATTCTTGTCACGCTCCAAAGCACCTGAAGCTTGTTTTAGGGAAGCCTCATAACTTCGGGGATCTATTTGAGCAAGTACCTGTCCGGCTTGCACCATCTCCCCTTCTTTGAAATAGACGTTCACTAAAACGCCACTTACTTGGGGGTAAACCGTCACACTATTTCTAGGGACAACTGTACCTAGGGCGTTCAAACTAACTGTAATGTCTCCTCTTTTGACTTCACCCACCACAACAGATACGGGACGGTTTTTCGAGCCAGCTCGTTTATCGTTATCGGGCTCCCCTTTGCTAGAGAAATAATACCAACCCCCGCCAACAAGGGCTACCAAAAATAAAGCCCAAGCGACCCGTTTAAAGCCTGTGCCTTTTACTTTAGCATTTGCACTTAAACCTTTTACAGAGTCAAGCCCATTTTGAAAAAAACCCATTTTGCAATCCTTGCGTAATCTTTAATTTGCTAGCCAGATTGAGCGCCAAAATGTTTTCACTTTTGACAATCCGAACTTTTCATTTTAAGTTAGTTTCCTAGGGAGATACTCCTAAAGAGGCACCGTTTAAGCTCATATAACCCTTAAGTGAGGAACTCGATTCGCGGGTTCTAATTAATAGATTTGCGAAACTTTACATTAGATACGCAAATGACTCGCGCTGCCTTGACAAAACTACTGGCGCCATTACAAATTTGACATAACAAAACCTTACAAGGATTTAAAGCCTCCTGTGTGTCCAAAGGTAAGTATTTAACACATCATCTTTGATGACAATGATCTGCACGCAAGCCCCTTCTTAGTGCAATATAGGTACAAACCCTCTTAGGTGGCAATGGATTGCACCCCCAAACAAAGGCATGTTTTATGCTAACGTT
Source organism: uncultured Burkholderiales bacterium (assembly GCA_903896615.1). GTDB lineage: Bacteria > Pseudomonadota > Gammaproteobacteria > Burkholderiales > Burkholderiaceae_C > Limnohabitans. The sequence continues at coordinate 5,726 of CAITYM010000121.1, read as the reverse complement.
TACTTTACAAAGATCAGTTCAACTTGGAGGCACCACGCTATGACTTCTCGTAACCCGGTCAACTCACAGATCCTGCAGCTACCGATTGCGAACATGCATGCGGTGTATGACTCAGCGCAAGTGGAGCGCAAACTCCACAAAATCCGAGGTAGTGGACAAGAGCGAGAACGAGAGTCACTTTGCAACACGTATGAAAGAATGTTAGAGGCCGGGCCCGAGCGGTTCTCGATCAAACCGTTTGGTGTTCCCGATATGGATGACCTTTATGACTGGTTGCCCAACTTTGCGCCTGTGCTGGATGAAATTAAAAGACATTTAGCCTTAAGCCAAGACTCACAAGACTGCCTTGAACTCACACCCATGCTGCTTTTGGGTCCACCCGGGGTTGGCAAAACACACTTTGCCAAACAAATCGCAGATCTACTCGGCACAGGAATGAATTTAGTTCCTATGAGTTCTATGACTGCGGGTTGGTTACTGTCTGGCTCTTCCTCTCAGTGGAGGGGGTCAAGACCAGGTAAAGTGTTTGAAGCCTTGGTAGACGGTCAATACGCCAATCCCGTGATCCTAGTTGATGAGATTGACAAAGCGAGCGCAGACGCACAGTACGATCCTTTGGGCGCGCTTTACAGTTTATTAGAGCACGATACGGCAAAAGGTTTTGTGGACGAGTTTGCCGAAATTCCCATTGATGCAAGCCAAGTCATATGGTTTACCACAGCAAACGATGAAAGCAATATCCCCTCTCCCATCTTAAACCGCATGAATGTGTTTGAGATCGAAGCGCCCTCGCTTGACGCAGCAAGAAAAATTGCACTTCGGATGTACAAAAGCATACTCTCTGAACACGACTGGGGCCAGCGTTTTGACCCAGAACCATCAGCCGATGTTCTAGATTGTCTAACATTGATGCCGCCCCGCGAGATGCGAAGGGCATGGATGACTGGACTTGGAAATGCTCGTCTGGCCAAACGCTACCACGTTTGCACCGAGGACTTACCCAGTGCTAACGCAGGCAAACAAAGACTTGGGTTCTTGTCCTAGCACCGGTCAAAAGTCAACTATTTAACGCTTACGCATCGGCGAGGAGGCGTAGCTGTTGGCGCAACCTGCACCAAACGAGCTTTAATTTGAATATACTCCAAGTTAATTGATATACGGATACGGGCAGTAAATAAACAATACGTCCACCCTCTGTGCCGTTGGTTGTCAAGCGTGACAAAAAGGTTTTTTAAGCTGCATGCAGAATAAAAAAAATAACAAACTTCAAAAGTCTTCTATTGCAAAGACTTTTGCTCAATCATCATTGCCTGCCTCAGCTAAACAGTCTGCCTCCCAGATCGCTGCGCAAACTCAACTTGCCAAAGGCTACGCTCTTCACCAACAAGGCAACCTAGCGCAGGCACAAATGGCCTATTTAGAAGCGCTCAAACTAAATCCCAAAAATTTCGAGGGGCTTCAGTTATTGGGAACTCTTTGTGCTCAAGCCAGGCAAAGTGCTGATGCGCTTGTCTATTTTGACAAAGCCCTTGAGGTAAATGCAAACAGTGCCAGTGTATTGAATAACCGCGGCATTGTGCTGATGGAGCTTAAAAGCCCAGCACTTGCTCTTGAGAGTTACGAGAAAGCGATTTTGCTTCAACACGATTACCCAGAAGCACACTCAAACAAAGGCAATGCACTACAGGCCTTAAACCTATTAAGACCAGCCGTAGCAAGCTATGAGTGGGCAATAGCTCTTAGACCTGGCTTTGCTGACACCTATATCAATAAAGGCGTAGTGCTTCAAAGACTCGGTGAATGCGCACAGGCCATCACGAGTTTTACAAAAGCCCTTCACATCAACCCCTCTTACTCGCAGGCCTACTACAACGCTGGGAGATCCTTTAGACAACTCGGGGACTTAGAAACCGCACTTAAATACTACAACCAAGCCATTCACTTTAATCCCAGTTACACCGACGCTTACAACAACCGCGGCAATATCCTCTTGGAACTCAAGGACTATTCGGGTGCGTTAGAGAGTTTTAACACCGCTATTGGCTTGAACAGCAACGCACCCCAACTACACAACAACAAGGGCAATGTCTACAAAGAGTTAAAGCATTTTGATGAGGCTATAGCCAGCTATAAAACTGCTATTCAGATCTACCCTCAGTACGCAGACGCTCACAACAATTTGGGAAATGTGTTTCAAGAGCTAAAGCGCTTTAATGACGCACTTATCTGCTACGACCTTGCGCTCTCTCACAACCCAAAGTTTGTAGACGCGCTCAGCAACAAGGGCGTAGTCCTTAGGGAATTAAAGCAAAGTCATGCAGCGATAGATTGCTACGCGCAGGCCCTCCTTCTCAATCCTCAGTTTGCGCAGGGGTACTTCAATTTAGGCAACGCTTTAAAAGAATTAGATCAACCTGTTTTAGCCCGCATGAACTACCAACGCGCTTTGGCAATTGACTCCAAATACCAAAGTGCCAAGTGGGGCAATGCTCTCTTAAATATTCCCACCTTTATCCACTCTGTCGAGCACCTTGAGCAATCTAGACTTGCATTCAGTGACGCTTTAATCGCTTTAGCCACTGAATGTACAAACCCTGATTTCTTAAATGCATACCAAAGCGTTGGACTACATCAACCTTTTTACCTAGCCTATCAAGAAAGAAACAACAAAGAGTTGATTGAGAGTTACGCACAGATCTGCCACACAGTAATGTCGCACTGGGAAGTAGTTAACCAAATTAATGCAAGAAGCGAAACCTCACTTAAAGCAGTTGCAAACCTTGAGTCTAAAAAAATCCGACTCGGTATTATTAGTGACCAAATCCGGTACCACTCCGTTTGGAACGCCATAACGAAGGGCTTGGTAGAGCACCTAAGTTCTGAGTACTTTGAGATTCATATCTTCTACCTTGGAACACTTAATGATGATCAAACCGCTTTTGCAAAATCAAGGGCCACAACATTCACCCAAAATTTACCAAGCCTGAGGGACTGGGCACAAGCTGTGCTCGCTCAAAACTTGGACGCCCTCCTGTACCCAGAGATAGGTATGCACGCATTAACACTTCAGTTGGCTCATCTAAGACTTGCACCTTTGCAGATGGTGAGTTGGGGACACCCCGAGACAACGGGGATAAAGAGTATGGATTACTATTTGTCCTCAGAGCTTTTTGAGGACGCCTACTCTGAGGGCGCATACAGCGAGAAACTCTTAACCCTTCCCTCACTTGGATGTACTTACGGGGAGTTAAAAATTGAGGGAATAAATGCAGAGACAGAACTCCTCACCTACGGGGTTCGTTCAGATAGCACCCTAATATTATGTCCAGGTACGTTGTTTAAATATTCTCCCGAATATGACTGGACTTTTGCAGCAATAGCTAAGAAACTGTTAACTAAAAATACTGTCCAACCAGTCCCCATTCAATCCTATCAATTCTTGTTTCTGTACAGGGATCAGGCAAGCTGTGCGCTCTTTAAAGCCAGGTTGCAAAAGGCGTTTGAGAAGGAGGGATTAAAAATTGACGACTGGGTTGTGTTCCTGCCCTGGATGAACCCGCAGTCTTTTTACGGCCTAATGGGACTTGCACACGTATTCATGGACACACTTGGATTCTCAGGATTTAATACAGCAATGCAGGCCATTGAATGTGCCCTCCCCGTGGTCACCAAACGGGGAGGTTTTTTAAGAGGCCGCTTTGCAAGCGGCATACTCACCGCACTCAAGCTTCAAGAGTGTATAGCCCACTCAGATGAGGAATATGTCGACAAAGTGGTTGAACTAGCAAGCAACGCGTCATTGAGAGCGTCCATCAGCGAACAAATTCAAACTAGGCGGCACATCCTTTTTAATGACTTAGAGCCTGTGCGCGCATTTGAAGAGTTCTTGGTTGCTCACTGCAAAAGCAAAGGTTAGGGAAGAGTTTGGCGCTCGAGGGGCCGAGTTTAGGAGAGATTCACCTGGCTTTTATCAAGGCTATATCAAGGCTACATCAAGGCTACATCATGCCTTTAACAAGCTTTGACATAGCTTTTAGGTTGGCTTTATATAGGCAACTACAAATTTGAGGGGGTTTGGTCGTATTTACCCATCAAATCCTAAGCCTCCAACGCCATTTGCTAAGTTTTGCAACCCACACAGGACACTTTATCCGCGATAATCACGGGTTCGAGTCAAAATGACTACTCCCCCTATACACGTCTTCATGGATTGTTTATGAGTTTAAAGTGCGGCATCGTCGGTTTACCTAATGTGGGCAAATCCACCCTATTCAATGCGCTCACCAAAGCGGGTATTGCCGCTGAGAATTATCCATTTTGTACGATTGAGCCCAATGTGGGTGTGGTCGAAGTACCCGATACACGCTTAAAAGATCTGTCCCTTATCGTTAAACCCGAGCGTGTTGTCCCCGCCATCGTAGAGTTTGTGGATATTGCCGGACTGGTCGCAGGCGCTAGTCAGGGGGAGGGACTTGGGAACCAATTTTTAGCGCATATCCGTGAAACAGATGCCATCGTAAACGTAGTGCGCTGCTTTGATGATGACAACATCATCCACGTTGCAGGCAAGATAGACCCCATATCCGATTTAGAGGTCATCCAAACTGAACTTTGCTTAGCGGACTTAGGAACCGTTGAGAAATCAATTGCTCGTTACACCAAAGCAGCAAAATCAGGTACAGACAAAGAGGCCATCAAATTGGTTCCGCTTTTAACCTCATGCCAGACTGCTTTAAATCAAGGCCATCCTGTGCGCACTCTCCCGCTCTCAGCAGATGAGTGGGCACTGCTCAAACCCTTTTGCTTGATAACAGCTAAGCCCGCGATGTTTGTTGGAAATGTCAGCGAGGACGGATTTGAAAACAACGACTATTTAAAACGTCTACAAGCACTGGCTGAATCACAAAAAGCACCCATGGTTGCGATCTGCGCAAAAATGGAAGCTGACATGAGCGATATGGACGAGGAGGAGAAAGAACTCTTTTTATCCGAAATGGGTCAAAGCGAGCCCGGTCTGAATAGACTGATCAGAGCCGCTTATGAATTACTTGGCCTGCAGACTTACTTTACGGCCGGCGTTAAAGAGGTGCGCGCTTGGACAATCCACAAAGGTGACACCGGACCTAAAGCAGCAGGCGTTATACATACGGACTTTGAGAAGGGCTTTATCCGCGCCCAGACGATCGCGTTTGCTGATTTCATCACCTACAAGGGTGAGCAAGGCGCTAAGGACGCAGGAAAAATGCGCGCAGAGGGCAAAGAGTACGTGGTTCAAGACGGTGACGTCATGAACTTCTTGTTCAGTCCCTAAGCTTCAGGGCCGCTGAGGTTCCAAATATAAAAATCATCTGCTTTTAACTGGGCTTCATATAGCTGAGCTTCATTTAACTGATCTTCATTTAATTAATCTCATCTGAATAACCGGATCTAAGCAATCATTTTTAAAAATATTGTTTTTCCTGTATTATTTTTTGTATATTATTTTTTGTGTATTTTTTTGTGTATTGTTTTTTAAGCCCACTACTTAGTCACCGAACTCAATACTCCTAAAAAGTTCTAACTCATTCATTAGTCTGCGTCAATGTGTCAATGCATTTATACAATGTTTAGGTAATGCCTGGCCAGTGTTTATTCAGTTTAAGCGACTTAATTTTTAAACATGCTATGAGCGCCTTAAGCCGCTAAAACGTATCAAATGATTGATATTCTTCAAATAAATTAAGCAT
>CAITYM010000120.1 GCA_903896615.1 uncultured Burkholderiales bacterium | reverse complement strand
CATGGCGCTTGAGTTAACCTTCGCTAAATTGGATAGCGGACTCTCGCACTCAGCAGCAAACTCATTGGCTAGGGCCATTTTGCCCAGCTGGTAGTTTACAAATGAAGCCATTCCGCAGACCCGAAAGTTATCTTGCCCTTTAACCAAATTAGCAGCTCTTATAAAGAGGACACGGGCGTTAGCATCTGCTTCACTCCCGCCTTTCCCGTAATATTCGACCAAACCAAGGTTAAATATTGCGGGTGGATAGTTCTTGGAGGCTGCGGCTTGGTAAAGGGAGGTTGCTTGCTGGATATTTCGATGAGTTCCGAATAAACCTATTTCATAAATCAAGCCCACAAAGTTCTCAGCTTCTGGAACACCGCTCTTGGCTGCGTTTGCGATTGAATTCAACAGTGTGTTCTGAATCTCACCTTTTGCGGTTGCAAGAGCGCGGATTTTGTCGATGACCTCAGCTCCCTGCGGGGAAACAGTGATGTGAGCTCCAAATTTAACGGAGTTAACTTCGCGGGGAAGGCGGGCTTTAACTTTGTCTAAAAGATTTCCTTCTGTGCTGGCCTCTTGAACTGCTAAGGCAGCCCTTTGTTTCTCCTCGGTAATGGAGATATTAAAAGTAGCAGAGTTAGTCATCTCCTTGGTTGGGAGAAGTGAGGGGCCAACGGTTGTTGGGAGAGCGTTTATGGTGCTTTGTGCTTTGGACTTCCAATCCGCTGTGGAGTCTGTAATGGTTGGGGAATTAACGAGTGCACCAATAGGATTAGAGTAAGAATCCATAGATTGGATAGTCTGAGGGGTCTGGGTAGTTTGACTAGGTTGTGCAATCACGCCCCAAGAGGTCGAAATAAGACAGAGAGAACTTATTAGAAGTGTATTGGAGGAGTATGTCATGAATTCTTTGAATATACTGTATTATGCAATGAATTACATAAATAGCATAAACAATTAACTATACTTAATGAATACAAATCTAATAGACAGTCCTGAATTTGTAAAAGTGTCGAATTACTTTGATCAACTGACTGAGATTGAGGCCAATAAGATTTTGTTGGTGAACGTGACCCGAAAAAATGAGGCATTGCTCAGGAAAATCATTATTTACACCATCATCAAGGGCTTTAGTGACATTCACATCGAGATAGAGAATACCAGTAGCGGGCATGAAACCAACATCTTCGTCAGAGACGGAGATGATTTCCAGGGCGTAGAGAATTTAAATGACAAGAGTAAGGAGATTAAAGAAAGACTTTTCTCGCTTTGTAATTTTATGGGTGGTGCGGTGGAGGGGGTTAACTGGTCAGCTAGCTTTAAAGTCCAGTTGCCTGCGGATGTTGCCCTCCATTTTGGGCTAAAACCTTTTGAAGGACTACTCTACTCTGTTAATTTCAGGGTTGAGTACATAGAGACGTTTTCAGGGATTGCATTTACCTGCCGTCTCATTGATCCCCAAACAACGCCAAAGTTTCAAGACCTAAAGCTACCCAAGTTACTGAGTGAGACGATCATGGAGATTTGCCGAGCCCCTAGTGGTTTCGTTGTGATCTCTGGTCCAACGGGTTCGGGTAAGTCGACCTTGCTCAACGCAATATTTCAGGCTTTGAATGATGGTTCCAAATCTGTGGTTACGATCGAGAATCCAGTCGAATTTAAGATATTTAAGAAAGGTGCACCTGTTAAGCAAATCCAGGTCAGAGGAGAGATCACATTCTCAAGCGCACTGAGAGCAACACTAAGACTTGACCCTCAACTCATATTGGTTGGCGAGATAAGGGACTTCGAGACAATGGACGCCGCTATTGAGGCGGCTAATACGGGACACTTGGTATTTGCAACCGTTCATGCCAATGATGCACACAACACTTTGCAACGCATGAACCAGCTAAAAGCCGACGCATTCAGACTCTCAGAGAGTTTGACACTGGTTTTGGCGCAAAGGTTGTTGACTACTTACGCAGGGCCTGGTGTCAAACGTGAGTTAACGTTTGATGAGAAAGCGTGGCTCGGTAAGAACGGCATCTACATGGATCACATTACGGAGAACATGGGACCTAAATGCGGGAAGGTTCCTGTTATTGAGGCGATTGTGATGGACGCAGGTGTTAAGAATGAGATTCGCAAAGGAGAGAAGATTGAT
>CAITYM010000119.1 GCA_903896615.1 uncultured Burkholderiales bacterium | reverse complement strand
TTTTTATGAAAAAATGCCCCAATATGGGGTAAGTGGGCTTTATTAATGGTTTTTTCACAACAGGACCCCTGTAAATTTAACTTTATGTATCTGTGTTTAGAATGTTTCTCATGAGTCGTACAACGAAAAATCCCACGGTTGGTAGTCCCAACAACCCCTACATCGAAGACACCGTCCTTCTCGAAAAGCAGGCCGAGAAAGTAAAGGAGCCCTCGATGTATAAAGTTTTACTATTGAATGACGATTACACCCCAATGGAGTTTGTGGTGATGGTCATTCAGGAGTATTTTAGGAAGGATCATGAAACGGCAACTCGGATCATGCTCCAGGTTCATTTGGTAGGCAAAGGCGTTTGTGGAATTTTTACCCGCGATGTGGCTGCCACCAAAGTGCATCAGGTTATAGAGCTCTCCCGCGAAGCGGGCCACCCACTACAGTGCACGATGGAGGAAGCATGATTGCCCAAGAATTAGAAGTGAGTTTGCATATGGCGTTTGTTGACGCTCGGGCTGCTCGACATGAGTTCATTACGGTCGAGCACTTATTGGCCTCTCTATTGGATAACGCAACAGCGGTTGAGGTTCTCAAAGCTTGCGCAGTCAATATTGCTGAGCTGCGTGCGCAACTCAAAAATTTTATTAATGACAATACTCCGGTAGTGCCTGGTAACGAAGAGGTCGATACTCAGCCAACTCTAGGCTTTCAGCGGGTCATTCAGCGTGCCATCATGCACGTGCAATCAACCTCTAGTGGCAAGAAAGAAGTCACTGGCGCAAATGTGTTGGTGGCTATTTTTGGCGAGAAAGACTCTCATGCGGTGTATTTCTTGCAGCAACAGGGTGTTACCCGCTTAGATGTGGTGAACTTTATTAGCCATGGCGTTCGTAAGGATCAGGCTGAACATGTGAAACCTGCAGACCCGGCACAAGAGACAGAAGAATCTGCCTCAGGTGGAAAAGAAAGTCCGCTAGAGCAGTTCACGCAAAATCTCAATGCTATGGCGCGCCAAGGCAAGATTGACCCCTTAATTGGTCGTGACAGCGAAGTAGAGCGTGTCATTCAGGTCTTGTGCCGTCGTCGCAAAAATAATCCTTTGTTGGTTGGTGAGGCTGGTGTTGGAAAAACAGCGATTGCCGAAGGCCTGGCCTGGAGAATTGTGAAGGGGGATGTCCCTGATATCTTGGCTGATGCTACCGTCTACTCCTTAGATATGGGTGCACTTTTAGCTGGCACTAAATATCGTGGTGATTTTGAACAGCGTCTTAAAAGCGTTCTCAAATCCCTTAAAGACAGCCCACATGGCGTTCTCTTTATCGATGAGATCCATACCTTGATTGGGGCTGGTGCTGCATCTGGGGGCACTCTCGATGCAAGCAATTTGCTCAAACCCGCTCTATCAAATGGGCAGCTCAAGTGTATCGGCGCAACCACCTTTACTGAGTATCGTGGCATCTTTGAAAAGGATGCAGCATTATCTCGCCGCTTCCAGAAGGTGGATGTTGTTGAGCCTACTGTAGATCAAACCGTCCAGATTCTGCGTGGACTCAAGTCCCGTTTTGAAGAACATCATAGTGTGAAATA
>CAITYM010000118.1 GCA_903896615.1 uncultured Burkholderiales bacterium | reverse complement strand
GCAATGCTATCGATATCTAACTGTCAGTTGGATATGAAGGATACAAAAGCTGCGAAAAAAACTTGGGATGATATTATCAAGATCTATCCTGACTCCGAAGCTGCTTCAGCTGCTAAAGAGCGAATTGCGCGATTAAAGTAGACAAGCCCTATCTCTATTTAAGAGCAATATACAGTTTGTAATGCCCAAGCGCACCGACCTGTAATTTGCAAATTTGTTTGCAAGTACTAAGTTCTCTCATGTAGTCAACAAATCTTAAGTTTCTAGAATTTGATTTACTTTTATTGTTTTACTTTATTTTAATTTTGAAGTTGATCAAATGTCGATCCTTGACCTACAGCACTTAACGAATTTAATTTTAGGTTGTTCATTTTTGATTGCCTATACATTAGGCTTTATTCTGCAACGTACCCATTTTTGCACGATGGGGGCTATTGCTGATGTGTTTTTGATGGAAAATTGGAGCCGAGCTTGGCAATGGACCATCGCAACTGGTACCACTATGTTGGGTTTTGGTATTCTGAGTATGATGGGACAAATTGATCCCACCCAAAACCTTTACTTTGCAACCAAATGGTACTGGGCTTCCACTCTAGTTGGAGGACTTTTATTTGGCGTTGGAATGGTTTTGTCATCCGGATGTGGCCTAAAGTCTATTGTGCGGGCAGGTGCTGGCAATCTTAAGTCTCTCGTAGTGTTGATAGTTATGGGTACGTTCGCATTCATGACTATTAAGGGGTTCTTTGCAGTCTTAAGGGTAGCCACACTTGATCGTTTGTTTATTAACGTTTCAGGTGGCGCCATATGGCCCAACCTGTTGGGTTTTTCTACGGCCGATCAGTGGGGCTTGTGCGCCGTTGTTGTCGCCACCTTAGTTTTGTTTTTTCTGCTCTTCCTTAAGGATGCAAGACAAGCCTCCACTTGGCTAACAGGAATTAGTGTTGGATTACTCTTTGTCGCTGTGTGGTGGGTGTCAGGCCATCTGGGTTTTGTGCCAGAACATCCGCAAACCTTAGAGGCCGTTTATGTCGGGAGTAAGTCCGGGCGCATGGAGGCGTTAAGCTTTGTAGGACCAGTTGCTTATTTTTGGAATTGGTTAGAGTTTTATAGCGATCAATCTAATGTACTCAGTACAGGAGTTGTTGCTGTAATTGGAGTATTTTTCGGTTCTTTGTCTAGTGCAGTAACTAGCTCAACCTTTAAATGGGAAGGATTTACTCAGAGCGAAGACTTGGGCTTTCACTTGATTGGAGCTGCAATCATGGGTGTTGGTGGAGTTTTAGCTCTTGGATGCTCAGTTGGGCAGGGGATTAGTGGAATTTCTACCTTAAGTATTAATGCAACTTCCGCCTTAATTGGTATTATTTTGGGCGCTTGGATTTGCCTCTCCTACAGGGCAAACCTAGTTGATTGCTCTACACCCTAAAAGGCCAAAATTGGACAACGTATTATCCGGATTACAAACAGCTCACCAGAGAAGATTTTCGGGGCTTTCTAGGTTGTACGGAGTGTCGGGGGCAACTGCCATAGCAATGTCACATATTGTGGTTGTGGGCATTGGTGGGGTGGGTTCCTGGACTGTAGAGAGCTTGGCGAGGTGCGGTGTAGGCACACTAACTTTAATCGATTTGGACCATATTTCTGAGTCAAATGTAAACCGTCAAATTCACGCTCTTACAGATACGCTTGGCAAAGCAAAAGTATTAGCAATGAAGGAGCGGATAGCTCAAATCAACCCAGAATGTATCGTTAATTGTGTAGATGATTTTGTGACGCCAGATAATTGGATTCAAATTTTCACGCAAATCAACAGTTCACCTATTTCAGCGGTGGTAGATGCCTGCGATCAGGTGAGCGCTAAAGTCGCAATCGCATCTTGGTCTATCAATAACAACCCAAGCGCTATTCCTTTTATTACAGTTGGTGCAGCTGGTGGAAAGCGTTGGGCTCATAAGGTGGATATACAAGACCTATCGAAGGTTACACATGATCCTTTGCTTGCACAACTTCGAAATAGGTTGAGAAAGGAGCATAACGCCCCTCGGGAGGGAAAGCCTATAGGGGTTCATTGTGTTTTTAGCACAGAGTCCGTTAAAAATGTGGATCCCAGCTGTGAGACGGCAACCGATGGTTCACTAAATTGTCATGGATATGGATCCACTGTCAGCGTGACTGCAACATTTGGCCAATGTGCGGCAGGCTGGATTTGCGATTTACTAGCTATGAGAGCTGCGTAGTTTTGTCAAATCCACTACCTTCTATACAAGCCATCTAAACCTTTCACTGTAAATGGCTAGTCTGTAAGCGGTTGTAAACGCAACTCATGAATTTAATTTCCCCCGCTTATCTGTAGTTTTACGGGATAGGGAATTGAAAATCGAAATAAAACGAGCTATAATATTTGTTTTGCTGATCATGCATTGTCTTGGTTAGCTAGGGGGACGTTAGCTCAGTTGGTAGAGCAGCGGACTTTTAATCCGTTTGTCGTGGGTTCGACCCCCGCACGTCCCACCAAAAAAATTGAGTGAAATCAATGACTTAGAGCCCTCCAGAGAAATCTCGAGGGTTTTATTTTTG
>CAITYM010000117.1 GCA_903896615.1 uncultured Burkholderiales bacterium | reverse complement strand
TTACAGACTCCACAGCGGATTGGAAGTCCAAAGCACAAAGCACCATAAACGCTCTCCCAACAACCGTTGGCCCCTCACTTCTCCCAACCAAGGAGATGACTAACTCTGCTACTTTTAATGTCTCCATTTCCGAGGAGAAACAAAGGGCTGCCTTGGCAGTTCAAGAGGCCAGCACAGAAGGAAATCTTTTAGACAAAGTTAAAGCCCGTCTTCCCCGCACAGTTAACTCCGTTAAATTTGGAGCTCATATCACTGTCTCCCCCCAGGGAGCAGAGGTAATCGACAAAATCCGCGCTCTTTCAACTGCAAAAGGTGAGATTCAGAGCACTCTGTTGAATTCAATCGCAAACGCAGCCAAGAGCGGTGTTCCAGAAGCTGAGAACTTTGTGGGCTTGATTTATGAAATAGGTTTATCCGGAACTAATCGAAATATCCAGCAAGCAACCTCCCTTTACCAAGCCGCAGCCTCCAAGAACTATCCACCCGCAATATTTAACCTTGGTTTGGTCGAATATTACGGTAAAGGCGGGAGTGAAGCAGATGCTAACGCCCGTGTCCTCCTTACAAGAGCTGCTAATTTGGTTAAAGGGCAGGATAACTTTCGGGTCTGCGGAATGGCTTCATTCGTAAACTACCAGCTGGGCAAAATGGCCCTAGCCAATGAGTTTGCTGCTGAGTGCGAGAGTCCGCTATCCAATTTAGCGAAGGTTAACTCAAGCGCCATGACAACGGATGAGAAAATTAGAAGCCTCAGGTTCTTCGCCGAAACAGGAGCTAATGACGCTTTCCCGTTGCTGGAGAAGGTATCCAGGGAGGCTCAGGGCAAGAACGAGAACTATCCATACTGTACTTGGCATATCTTTAATACCTATATGGGCAAGGTATCAACCTCAGTAAAAGAGATAAGGGTAGATGCGACCAGATGCGTAGCCGCTTATTTCAAAGGAGAGACTAAAACTCCAACCAACAGCATGAAAGAGTCGCTTGGCGTAACAAGCGTCATAGCAGGCGTAAATGCAGAGCTCGTAAACCTGAAGAAGCTTAGACAATCAAGCCGAATTCATTATTCCTGGCCAGTTCCCTATTTGCCGTTCAATATTGTGGAATCCGACATTTTCTATCCCCTGATGTCAGCTTCAATAATGAGCTCAGTGACTACCCGGCAGCAAAAAGAAATACTAAACTAGAAACGGGTTGTTTTCTTTCTTGATCTGCTTTTTGCGTTCAGCGTCCAATTTCTTTAACTTTTCTTCTTGAATCGCCTTAAAGCTAATGCTTCTGTGTCTCCACAGAAGAAGTCTAATAGAGTAGGGGGTTACGCCGTAGCTTTCACCTAACTTTTCAATAATAGCCTCTACGTTACCGGCTGAGAGTATTGCTCTCATCCAAGTGTCGAACCTGTTCTCTGAGATGGTTTTGGTATTTATGCCCATCTCATGTCTAAATCTATGAACGGCTAAATACTCCGCATTGATCTTAGGATGCGCGGAAATAAGCTTGTCGTTATACCCAAGTGCCCAAGCCTTTTGAATAAGGTCTTTCTGCTTTAGAGTTAATGGCTTGACTTGGGGAGCTCTGGACATGGGCAATTTTGAAAATATTATTAATCTATGCCAATTGTAT
>CAITYM010000116.1 GCA_903896615.1 uncultured Burkholderiales bacterium | reverse complement strand
TTGCGGTCGCGCTTTGCAACCTCAGTGGAACAAGACCCCCCGAGCATGCTCTCCATGAAGGAGACCTCAGGACACCCAGGTACACACTGATCCATACTCAGGTTGTAGCCCGTTGCGTTGTGGTTGTAGACCTTGACGCGATCACCAACCGCCAGACTTCTAAAGAGATCGGTCAGTCCCTGCGCCATTTGTGTCTTGGCATTTGCATCTTTGTAAGTATTTCCAAAGATGTGTATGTCGTAAGTCTTGCCCCCAGTTGCGCCGGGACCCGGCTTTTGGCAATACTTATCCGCTGCAAATGAAGGTAGAGTCAGTAGTGCCAAGCAAATGAAAATCATTCCAAAAAAGAGTTTGGTGATGAAGTGATTGAAGGCAGTACTGAAATTTGAATTTGCGTTTAACTTTGACTTTGAGGTTGAGTTAGAAGTTGAGTTAGAAGTTGAGTTAGAGGTTTTCATTTAGATGAGCTCCTCAATCATTTGCACCAAGTCAGATTTAAAGTAATCAGGTGGGGGAGTTTTCCTGATCTTTTGGTTAGAGTGCTGATAAGCCATCACCTTTCTGGCAAGGGCTGAGATCAAGTTCTTGCGGTCCGTTGATATCTTCTTATCGATACCGTCGAGCTCTCGGATACAGCTTTTGATCTGATCCTCGATAATTTTGATCTCTGCGCGTTTCTCCGTTAAACGCTTGTTGTGCATCCTGATCAAGTCATTTTTCTTACTCTCATATTTGCGCTTGTAAGTTAAGAACTTCTCCTGCGCTTTGTTATAAGCATTCACTGCTTTCTCGTAAAAAGGGTGCGGATCGTGTCTGAGGAATGCCAGCATCATCCCGACCGTAAAAATGGCCAAGTTCAGGAGAAGTAGCGTAAAACCTCTAGATCCAATTAAGAAGGACTCTGCTATGCCTTTGTCTGTATTCGTCGCCGAATTAATGAAGGACTCCAGGTTCAGTGCTGCAGGATCGTTCACATCCACCCACTTCTCCCTCATCAAGCCCAGAAAGTACATGAGCGTCATGGTCAGTATCGCAAGCAGTGTGATTGTCAAATAGACGTTGTCCCGGTTAATCTCGATCTCCTTGCACTGAAGGCGCTTAATAAGTACGCCAATCGTGTGGGCGAAGAATATTAGGAGTCCACCGATAGCGGCAGAGATCAAGAGCGACACTAGCGGCATGGACTCAAAAAAGAGTTCGAACGCGAGCCTATTGATCGGAACCTCAGCAATCGCCAAGATCAATAGGGCTGGGATATAAAAGTCAGTGTGATCGATCTGAAGTGGTCTTCCAAGCACTTCCTCAATCTTGTGCTTTTCTTCCTTTGCAAGTAGTGCCGCGTCCTCGTGGTGCCTGTACTCAGCAGAGAGGGTGCCTAGTTCGTGGTCAAGGACTTCAATCTCTTTGGTTAAAGACTCTGCAAGAGTGGAGGTTACGGTATGGTTCTCACTCTCATGCTGGTTTTGCAGGTGGTGAATCCGATCAGCAAGTTCAGTCCTGTGCTGCTCGATGAGAGAGGTGTACTTCATCCATTCGGTCTTGCCCTCGTAGATGATCTGTTTTTCATGATCAGATAGTCCTTGGGTTTTAAGGGGTGGATACTCCTTGGTACCGTCCACCTCACCGGTTCGAGCATGACGGATGAGCTCAGACTCATCAGGATTGATCATGCGTTGAAAGTTTCTGACTGCATTAGTGTCCACGGCGAACCTCACAGTCTGTGTTTAGGATGTTTGTCATTTCTTACCTCCAAAAGTCTTGATTGAGTTTGTTACTCCACTTACTGTTGCAGAAGGGGAAGGGGATGCAGCAGGTGCAGGCGTAGTAGCCGTAGCAGGAGTAACTGGCGTAGCTGACGTAGCTGACGTAGCTAGGGTGCTCAGTTGGTTCAGTTGAGCTGTGAACAGGAGTTTTGAGGTCAAACGCTCATTCGTATTGATCTCAAGGAAGCGGTCATAGGTGTAGTTATTAACGCCGGCTTTATCCCAGTTAATAACGATGTACAACTCATCAAAGGTCCAGCACCCGTAATCCACCCGCCCGTCAGGGGCTGTGGTGTAAGCAACTGTTCCCACTCCCTTCTCGCATTTATTAAGGGTCAACACAATCTTGCCCCCTGCATCGTTATTAGAGTAGCCAACGACAACGTTGTTGCTGGTCTGAGCAGCAGGGGTTGGAAGGGTTGATTTACCCTTGGTAGAGTCTGTTGGCTTTTGCGTTGCAGGATTCGCTAAGTTCACTTTATTAGCTGAAATATTTGAGTTGCCTGTATGAGGGGAGAGCGCTGCGGTAATGGCCTCGTCTGTATTCCAAAGCTCTGCCATTGGCTTAGATGCGTTTGCAGCTGTTGCCTCATCAACTGGCTTAGCCTTGAATTGCCTTGGCTTTTCTGTACTTACCGAATAAACAGTCAACACTGCGAAGAGCGCGCAAGCGATATAAAACGGATATTTAAGAACTCCCACCTGCAACTCCTGTAATTTGGTGTTGAGGTGATCATCTGATGCCGCAAGATCATAGGATGAGCTAGTAGCTTAAAAGCTTATTAAATTAGCTAATTGACTTGTCAATTTAACAAAAATAATGGACGCATTTACAGTGATTACATGCGACCACTGTTAGTTTGTACATATCCAACCCCTGAAAGGTGAGATATTGGAGGATGTAGTTTTACTTTCAACATTCATGGCTGCAATGAAGCATCCATCATTTGCCTCAGAAAAAAAATACGCTGTCTGCGTGTAATTTCATTGAGCCCTAATGGGAAAAATTTTCAATTTCTTGATTGCGGAGGAATAGGTCTCAACGGCACAGCGATACCAGGAGAGAAAGTTTTATTTACAAATAATTCCAATTTCTTAACTGTACATGTTGACATTCCACTCTCATTGTCAGCACATCAATCGCCAATTATGGATGTCATGTTGGGTCCTAAAAATCGAAACAATTTAGGAAACATTTTTTTGTATTTAGGCGGATATGGATTCACAGAGATAAAAGTTCAAACCTCAGGCATCCCGTATCGTTGAAATTAAGCAAAGAGGAGCAGTGGCGTTAACTATGCCTGTGGGTTCTAAGAGCTGCGATCTTTGAAGTTTTATCTCACTTAAAATAAAGCGTCCTCAACTTGATATGGTTGCGTAAATGCTCCCAATGGCGGCTCTCACCAAACTCAAAATACGATTGTGCAACACCTGCTACCATATCAGAAAATTGGAGATTAAGGCAGTGTCGGCTGTCTCGAGGTGTAGTTTCAAGTCTAGTTTTTACACCTAGAGTAAACCAAAGTTCAGTTTGCAGATAGTCATGCAGACTATTTCCGCTTTCTACTTTTATAGAACGAGGATCAGGCGTAAAACTTATTGAGTCATGCTGAGCCATAGAGTCGATAA
>CAITYM010000115.1 GCA_903896615.1 uncultured Burkholderiales bacterium | reverse complement strand
GCACACTTAGTTGTTTGGCTCTTGTGATGCTGAGCGCGCCTGGCTCGGTGTTTTTAGTAATCGTTGAACCTGCGCCAATCGTACCTCCAGCCCCAAGGGTCAAGGGCGCGACCAGCACAGAGTTACTGCCTACATGCACATCTTTTTCAATTACAGTTTTATGTTTGTTTGCCCCGTCATAATTTGCCGTGATAGCGCCAGCCCCAAAGTTAACGCGCTCACCCAATTGTGCATCACCTACATAAGCCAAATGATTCGCCTTGGCTCCATTGGCAAGGGTAGAGTTTTTGATTTCCACAAAGTTACCAATGTGCACATCTGATCCCAACACTGCGCCAGGTCTGAGTCTGGCAAATGGACCCACGCGCGCCCTTACACCAACAATCACTGGGGCAAGTGCGTCAGCGCCTTCAATGTGTGTGTAGGCCTCTATATGTGCTCCCTCTTCAATTACTGCGTTTGAGATCACACAATTTGGACCGATGTAGACACCCTGCCCTAAAGTTACGTGTCCTGTAAAAACTGTATTTACATCAATTTCCACGTCTTGATCGCACACCAAACTTCCCCGGACATCTATACGACTGGGATCTTTAATGCGAACGCCTTGCTCCATAAGTGATTTTGCCGTGAAGAGTTGAAACGCACGCTCAAGCTCGCAGAGTTGAGCAGGGCTATTCACGCCCATCACTTCTAGTGGGTCGTCAATGGTGAGTGTTTTAATTGGCGTTGAGCTTTCAACAGCTTTTTTAACGACATCGGTTAAATAGTATTCACCCTGCGCGTTTTTATTATCCAATGCATTTACCCATTCCCTTAACTTATTTGTAGGAGCTACCATTACACCGGTATACACCTCAGTTATGAGTTTTTGTTCTGATGTTGCGTCTTTTTCTTCTACGATCGCAGTCACGTCACCTAATGCATGATCAACTGCTTTACCTTTGTTTGTAGCAACTCGGAGCACACGCCCGTAGCCAAAAGGGCTTGGCGTTTCAAGTGTCAATAGTGCCAATGCTGCTGTGCTCCCCCCGTCAACTCCAGCCCCCGCACTGGTACTAGCACTAGAGAGTGTGCTCAAACTTGCCTCAATAAGACCTTGCAAAGTTTTGATCTGAGTGAGTGGTACATCACCCGACAAAACAATTGTTAATCCATCATCACTCAAATGCGCAAGGGCCTGTTGAATTGCGTGACCAGTCCCTAGTTGGGGCATTTGTAGTGCAAACTCAAGCTTAATGGGTTCGTGATTAGCGCTATTCGAAATCTCATTTTTTAAAAACTCTTTTTCGAACATCCGAGTTGCGCCGCTTCTGACAAGCTCAGACTCATGACCTGTGATGAGTACTATTTTGCGTGCGAGTAGGGCTGCCGCAGTTTGCATTACATGACCCAAAAGCGCACGACCTCCTAAAATGTGCAACACCTTGGGAGTTTTGCTTTTCATGCGTGTGCCCTTACCGGCAGCCATGATTACGACATCTAATGGCAACATATCCTGTTTAACCCTCACAAATATTCAAACTCTTTAAACAAGGGATATGATAATCTAAGGGGTTGACAAGATCTTGGGGGCTACAGAACTTTCCCCAAAACACTATTTCTTAGAATTTCCAATCTCATATTGACTCAAAAATTCTTCTTTTGAACTTAAAACTCATCAAGACCCACAATACTGAGCGCTGGACGCATTTGTTAATCGTTCAACTAGGGCGATTCTGTGCGGCCTTTTTTGCGAAAAATTTTATGAGCCGAATCGTCATAATTTTAGGTTTCGCACTGTGCATGCAGGGCTGTAGCCTCATGCAAACCACTTATAACCAAGGCACAGAAATAACGGGCTGGTGGCTTGATGGGTATGTTGACTTAAATTCGAAACAGAAAAGCCAACTTCGAAGTGATTTGAGTGAGGTCCACAACTGGCACAGAACCACCCAGTTGGCAATTTACCTAGATATCTTGCACAACGTGGACACAAAACTACACGGACCTCTAAATGTAGAGACCGTTTGTGCATTAGAGCCTGATATTAAGGCGCGTGTCAGTGATTTATTACTAACTTTTGAGCCCGCTCTTACACATTTGGCTTTGCATCTAAAGCCAGACCAATTGGCTTACTTGCAACGCAAATACGACAAAAACAATAAGGAGTGGAGGCGTGACTGGATAGAGGGGAGCGCAGAGGACCGCTTGGAGTTCAGGGTCAAAAAAGACAGAGATATTGCAGAGCGTTTGTACGGTAAATTAACACCCTCTCAGCAAGATCTTTTGCAGGAACTCATTCTTGAGTCTCCCTTTGATGCTGAGAAAACCTATACGGAGCGCTTGAGACGTCAAGCCGATAGTATTCAAGTCCTTAAGTCGATCGAGCAACAGCACCCCACATTTGAGGAGGCTCGCAAAAGCATTCACGCATTATTAATCAGAAGCACGCTTGAGTCGCCCGATTTAAGCTATCAGGAGTACCATGATAAAACGCTTCACTTTCAGTGCATACGGGCAGTCAAGTTTCACAATGCTACGTCTGAAAAACAAAAGATGCATTCAGTCAAAACGGTTCAAGCTTTTGAACAAGATTTAATTGAATTGTTAAATAAGAAAAATTAACGCTGCCTATACTTTCCTTACCCTTACCCTAACCCTTACCCTGACTAATTGAGCTTGTAATATAAAGCTGCTAGGTAACTTAATAGTAACTCAGCTTATTTCGCAGACCAAGCCACCCCTTCCTCGGTCAATATAGCGTCTAGGGGTATGTCGTGAGGTTCGGGTTCTAAATCCTCAATAAACCCGTGACTAAAGCCAAGACCTACGGTGATAGGTTTGGGGGCCAAGGATGCGAGAGTTCGGTCGTAAAAACCGCCCCCATATCCCAAACGAAATCCGCCAGGACCAAAGCCCACACACGGCACAAAAAGCAATGTGGGGACCAAAATCTCAGTATCTTTGGGTTTGGGAATGTCGTAAGCGTCTGGCTCCATTGGACACCCGGGATACCAAGCGTGAAAGGTAAGCGTTTTATGAAGTTTGTTAACCACAGGCAACCCTATTCGCCTAAGCGTTTGTTGCTCGAGTAACTCTCCGTCTTCTTTCCAGCGGTGAAGGGCTGGCAATGGGTCAAATTCTCCCTTAATAGGCCAATACGCGCCAATCATAGAGTCCTCACGTCCAACTAGCCAAATTCTCATGACTTGTTGTAACGCTAAGGTCAAGGCGTAGCGATTATTTAACTCTGCGCGTTGCGTAATTAGCTGTTCTCTGAGAGATTTCTTGTCCATGAGGAGATAATCAGGGTATGAATGAATTTCCGATTGTGACATTGTCTGCGCTTTTTGTGTTCTATTTTTTAAAAATGTCGATTAAAGTACGCATCAAAACCCCTCTAAGCACCTTTTGTGCAATTACCGTAATTCCCTTGCTAGTTATTGCTCAAGTACCGGCTCGGGGGCAGGAGTTAGAGAACAACAAGGAAGCGACGCCTGCGCCGGAGATATCAAAGGACACACCAAAGCAAACTGCGGCAAAACCAACAAATCAGCCGTCCACTCGTCTTGAGACCCATAAGCCATCAGAGCACAGTGATCACAAAAAAGATCAATCTAAGCCGCACCAAACGGAGCACAGCTCACAAAACAAGCACCCTGCAAATGCAACTTCAAAATCAAACTCACATTCTGTCGCTGAAAATAAAAGCGTACATATCAACTCAAGTAGTGGTGTCAGTGATCTAAATAATGTGAGCCCTAGCACGGGGAATAACGCTAACAAAGACGAAACCAAAAGCAAAACCCCTTCCCCTTTGACTACTGCACCTGCACCTGCACCTGCACCTGCACCTGCACCTGCATCTGTCCAAAGTACTGATCGCACGTCAAACAACACTTTATCTTCAACCACTGCGCCTAAGCTTGAAGCTACGAGCAATCCACTTGGCGCAAGCACTGGTTCAAGCGTAAGCCAAGATCAGTCAAACCTAAGCGCCCCTAATCAAAACCAACCTAATACGGGGGGAGCGGGAAAAACAACACCTGCAAAACAAAATCCAGCAGCGATTTCAGGTGCGGATCCAACGGAGTTAAATAACAGCGGGAACACAGTTAACGCCGGCTCCGCTTCTGGACCCTCCTCACCAAGTACTGCCCCTTCTATGATCGGATCATTTATAGATTCAGTCTTAAACTTTCAAATACCCAATTCCAAATCCTCCTCAACAAATGGTCGATTTGACCCTACCAACAGCGGACCAGGAACAATTAATTTGGGTCCATTACCAGAGCCCGTTCCGCCTCCTCTTTATCTAAACGCCTCAAAGCACAGCACTCCACTTAGCACGCCTTACTCACTTAGTACTGGCGAGAGAAACACAACTGGGGATAATGCTATTTTGGATATGGCTCAGGCCTTCAAAAGGGGTGACCGCAAACGATTAAGCGCAACACTCCCCTACGCACTGGGTCACCCTTTAGAGCCCTGGGCAGCTTACTGGGAGCTTAGAGCCAGACTTGATGAGGCAAGTTATTCAGAAGTTCGTGAATTTTTAAAACGCTACGCGGGCACTTACCAAGAGGACCGCATGCGAAATGATTGGCTTCTCATGGCGGGTAGCAGAAGAGAATGGGACACGTTACTTGATGAGTATCCGTACTTTCGCATGAGAGATGACAGGGAGCTACAGTGCTACTACTTAATGGCCCAGTTTGTTCAACTCGGACCTAAAGCTCAACCGGACACTAATGAATTGGTGCTTCAAAATTGGCATGCTTTAAGGGATGCAGATGACGGTTGTATGCTAGCTGTGGACAGGCTGCATGATGCACACAAAATCTCAGAACTTGATATATGGCGCAAAGTCCGAGTTGCCACTGAATACAACCAGAGTCGACTCGCTAAAAATGCGCTCAAAATAATCGAACCTAAATATTTACCTGATTTAGAAGATATCTTTAAAAATCCTTCTCGCTTTTTGTCTCAACCCATTAACGCGCCGACCCGGCCCAGGGACGAGCTGATTACGGTTGCCCTGATTCGTCTGTCTGCGAGTGATCCGGGGGAGGCTGTTCGTCAACTCTTAACACGCTGGATCTCCTACTTAAACGCAGAGCAAAGGACTTGGGTTTGGGCCATTGCGGGACGCGAGGCCGCGCTCAAAGGGGATCCCAAATCACTTGAATACTTTGACCACGCAAGCGTAGACAAAGATATTGGCAACGATGAGTTACTAGCCTGGAAGGTAAGGGTTGAACTGCGAGTGGACACGCGCCCCAGGTGGGAGGCGGTGGATGCGGCTATCGCCGCGATGAGCTCAAATGCACAAAGAGAGCCTGCTTGGGCTTACTGGAGAGCGCGCGCACTGCTTCAAAAGAAACCCCAAACTCAACAAATCACTCAAGAAGCTCAATCGCTGCTCAACTCTGTTGCTGGCGTAAAAGGATTTTATGAACAACTCGCTTTAGAAGAGCTTGGCAAAAAAATTACCACGACACCTCGTCCTGAACCCTTGAAACCTCAGGAGATAAACAGCATTAAAGCCAATCCCGCTCTAAGACGAGCGATTTATGCGATCAACCTTGGCCTTCGCTCTGAGGGCAATAGGGAGTGGAACTATGCAACTAATTTGGTTGATAACGCAGGCAAAATTGGCGGCATGAGTGATCGAGAGTTACTCGCAGCAGCGACTTATGCCTGTGATCTTGAGATTTGGGACAGGTGTGTGAACGCAGCCGAGCGGTCCAAAGTGATTGATGCCACACTTCGGTTCCCGATGCCTTTTAAAGAAATGGTTTTAAAACGCACTAAAGAAATCGCAATCGATCCTGCTTACGTCTACGGATTGATACGACAAGAGAGTCGATTTGTGATGGATGCGAAATCAAGTGTAGGCGCCTCTGGGCTCATGCAAATTATGCCTAAGACAGCGGCTTGGACTGCCAAAAAAATTGGACTCTTAAACTTTAAACCCGAGTTACTCGCCTCTCGCGAAGTTAACATCGCAATCGGAACGGGTTATCTAAAGTTAGTCTTAGACAGTTTTGATGGCTCTATGCCGATGGCTGCAGCGGCTTACAACGCCGGTCCCAGCCGAGTGCGTCACTGGCAAGAGGGAAGCATCGTAGAGGGAGCCATATGGGCGGAGTCCCTTCCCTTTAATGAGACAAGAGATTACGTTAAGAAAGTTCTAGCCAATACGGTTAACTATCAAGCGCTTATTACCTCTGAGCCGCAGTCCTTAAAAGCCAGGCTAGGTACTATTGGTCCCATGGATGCAGCAAAGGCGTTACTTGAGAACTCGGATTTGCCTTAAACTTTTTTTGATTTGAATTGATTTGATCTGAATTGAGTTGAGGAAAGAGTGCGAAAGTGATGTGCTTCACAAAAGAAAAAGAAAAAAGCAAAAGCAAAACCACAATCAACACCAACTTGATTAAGTTGCGCTTTTTCTTAACTCATTTATTCAAGCTGCGTTACTTCTGCACTTTGTTGCATGGCCCACATCACAGCGTAACGTCCGTTTTGTTGCAAAAGCTCGTGGTGAGCTCCTCGCTCTACGATTTCACCCGCGTCCATCACTAAAATCTCATGCGCATCAACAACTGTTGACAGCCGGTGTGCAATGACCAGAGTTGTTTTATTTTGAGCCGCAGTTTGCAACTCTGCTTGAATAGCTCTTTCATTTGCACTGTCAAGTGCAGAGGTGGCTTCGTCAAATATTAAAATTTGTGGACTCTTGAGGAGCGTTCGCGCAATAGCTACCCTTTGTTTTTCTCCACCCGAGAGCTTCAAACCCCTCTCCCCCACCATGGTCTCATACCCCTTAGGGGTAGAGACAATAAAGTCGTGAATTCGAGCCGCTTTAGCGGCCTCCTCCACCTCGGCTTTGCTCGCTGTGGGTCTGCCGTAGGCTATGTTGTAATAAACGGTGTCGTTAAATAAAACCGTATCTTGAGGAACGATCCCTATTGCTCTTCGAAGGCTGGCCTGGGTGAGGCCGCGAATATCTTGATCGTTCACCTTTATAGCGCCCGACTGAATATCGTAAAACCGAAACATCAGTCTAGCAAGTGTTGATTTACCCGATCCCGAGGGACCAACTACTGCAACTGTTTTACCACTTGGAATCGTAAAGTTGATGTTTTTAAGGATTTGACGATTGGACTCATATCCAAAATTAACACCCTCAAAACTCACCCTCGGCTCTTTGGTTAAGGCAAGCACCACTGCACTGGAGGCATCAGCAATTTCCTGATTCTTATCAAGAAGCGCAAACATTTTGTCCAAATCCGTCAAACTTTGTTTGATTTCTCTGTACACCATGCCCAGAAAATTCAGTGGTATGTAGAGCTGGATCATGAAGGCATTGATCATCACCAAATCCCCAAGGCTCAATCGGTGCTCAACAACCCCTAGCGTTGCGCGCCACAAAATAGCCACCAAAGCAGTTGCTATGATGAACTGTTGCCCCGTATTCAAAAGACTTAAAGATCGCTGCGCTTTTAGTCTTACATCTCGCAGTCGAACAAGGCTTTTGTCGTACCTATCAGCCTCAAAAGTCTCGTTACCAAAGTATTTAACAGTTTCATAATTCAACAGTGAATCAACCGCTCTGGTGTGCGCTGCAGAGTCGTACTCATTAGCTTCACGTCTAAACTGGGTGCGCCACTCCGTTACTACAACTGTGAAATAGATGTAGAACGCAAGTGCCAGTACCGTAATTACGGCAAACCAAACGTCATACTGCACGGCCATTACACCGAGCACCAGGGTGACTTCGATAAGCGTTGGGATGATGCTGTACAAAGAGTATGAGATGAGAGACTCGATGCCTTTTACGCCGCGCTCAATATCCCTTGTCATCCCCCCCGTTTGTCGCTCCAAGTGAAATCGCAGGCTCATGCCGTGTAGGTGATTGAAGGTCTCAAGTGCTATGCGTCTGGCTGCGCCCTGCGTTGCTTTTGCAAACACGAGCTCTCTGAGCTCGGTAAAGGCAGAGACGCTCAGCCTTAGAAGTGCGTAAGCAATTAAAAGGGCCGCAGGAACCAAAACAAAAGCGTCATGTAGTCCGCTTTGGAGTGTGTCACCAATGAAGCCAAAAACTGTGTGCGTCTTATTGGGATCATTATTGAGCGGCGCAGTTGAGGCTAATTGGGTAACGTTACTTGTTGAGCTGACTGTATTTAGGGTGTCGACAAGCTTTTTAAGCAGCATGGGTACACCAACATTTGCTACTTTTGCACCGATCATAAATAACAAAGCAGCAAGGACTCGCCATTTGTACTCCCATAGATAGGGGAATAATCGCTTTAAGGTTTCCCAATCCCGCCCAGGCAAAACGCTATGGACTTCGCCTTTAGCTGGAGTGGGCACGCCTGGATGGTTCCGAATTTGTGAGTGGTGTCGCATTAATTACTTAGGGGGATAAAGTTTAAAAAAATCTAAATGAAGTTCTATGAATTTAGTTCTATGAAAAAAGATAGTTTGGACGGGTTGGAAGATTGGGTTCAAACTAATGTGAAAATACAGTCATTATGAATACAACTACATCTTACCCATCTTCCCCGCCTCCGTGCTCCAAAGAGTTGGTCCTCAAAGTCATCCCTATGCCATCGGACTGTAATCAGTACGGGCATATCTTTGGCGGATGGGTCATGGCACAAGTCGATCTCGCAGGTTCGGTGCTACCGTTTCGCTATGTTGAGGGACGAATTGCAACGGTGGCCGTTAAAGAGTTTGTTTTCAAAGAGCCGGTCAGGGTTGGGGATTTACTGAGCTTTTACTCCGCAATCACTCGGATCGGCAGAACCTCAATAACTGTGGATGTTGAAGTTTACGCTGAACGCATCCACATCAAAGGGAACTATGTAAAAGTAACCGAGGCAACCCTTACCTATGTCTCTGTGGATGAGAACGGACAGCCCAAATTGATTGTCCGCTCTGAGTAATTCAAAGCTACTGTCATAAACCTTATTAATTAGCTTTCCTATTTACAAACCTGCGAAATGAGGTTTTCTCTTTTCTTCAAAAGCTTGCAGGGCCTCCTTTGCTGCGGGCTCCTTTAACAACTGCACCAAATGCGTAGCCTCCTCGCGCATTCTTGTCTGCAGCCCAGGCAATAGATGCTCCTTCAAAAGCCTTTTGGTCTCAAGCACAGAGCGTTGGGGTTTGGCTGCTATTTTTGCCGCTTGACGCTGTACAAACGCCTTGAGCTCTGTGGGGGGTAGGATTTGATTGACAAGACCCACCTCTAAAGCAGCCTCTGCCATGAAAGGCTCACCCAAGAGCAGTGCCTGCGCTGCACGGTGGTAGCCCATAACAGCGGGGACCAGTAAAGAGGATGCAGCCTCAGGGCAAATGCCCAAATTCACGAAAGGCATTGAAAATACTGCGTTGTCCCCCGCATACACAAGGTCGCAGTGAAACAGCAGTGTCGTGCCAATCCCTACCGCTGGCCCGCAGACTCCTGCAATCAAGGGCTTGGGGAACGCGATGAGTGCTTCCAAGAACTGAAAGACTGGAGCGTCCGATTTTTCTGGCGGATTTTGTATAAATTCATGAATATCATTGCCCGCGCAAAAAACGGTCTCACTGCCTTGCAGCACAAGGACTCTGACCTCCTCAGTTTGCTTGGCTAGGCTAAAGGCCTGAGCAAGTTCTGTGTACATTGAGCTTGTCATTGAATTTTTTTTGTCTGGACGAGACAAGGTCAGTGTGCAAATACCGCCTTCGCTATGAATTAAGATATCAGACATTGTTTTGAGTTCCGTATATGGATACGTTGATGGATAAGTTAATGGATAAGTTAATGGATTAGTTAATCGCTAACTTAGCAAGTAAGTTGCTGGCTATCCTTGTATTTTGGCAGAACATTTTTGTAACTCGATTTACCCTATCCACTCCCTAAATTATTCACAAATTATTCCTGCATTAGCTCTAAGTATCCTGAAATAACTTCTCACCCTTCTTGAATCTTAAAAATGGAATCTACCCGCATCTTAGCAATTCGCCACGGCGAGACACACTGGAACACCCAAAACCGTATTCAAGGTCATATTGACATAGGACTTAATCCCAAGGGCCACCAACAAGCAGCTTTGCTTGGCAAAGCATTTGTCATTCAAGAAAATCACTCAACAAATCACGAAACAAATCACGAAACAAATCTCCACATGATTGACGGACCACACCGGTCTAACACGATGGCCATTTATTCAAGCGACCTTGAGCGAGCTTATAACACCGCAGAACACATCTCCAATGCCTTGGGCTTACCCATTACCAAAGACAGACGCCTTCGTGAACGAAATTTTGGAGATTTTGAGGGCAAAACTTGGGCTGATATTGAATTGCACTCACCCGAAGTTTCTCGTAAATGGAGGATGCGCGACCCCGAGTGGAGACCAGGCGAGGGCTCAGAGAGTTTGCTAGATTTGGAACTTCGAGTCAAAGGCGTGGTCAATGACCTTGCTAGCAAGCACGTGGGTAGTCAAATCGTTATCGTCTCTCACGGAGGAGTGATGGATATGCTTTACAGATGGGCGACGGGTCAAGAGATGCAAACACCTAGAACCTGGTCTTTAGAAAACGCAGTCATCAACCGACTTTTATGGACCCCGCAGCACCTTAGTCTTTTAAGCTGGGGGGATAGTGGCCATTTAGACGAGTTGTCGATCGATGACTCTGCGGCGTAAATTAGAGCCTGGTTGGCAAAGTAATGATTCTGAACAAAAAACCGAACCCTATCGTTGTTTAATCCGCGTCTTGTTTGGTGTCTATTCCGTGTCTAGTCCGTATCTAGTCCGTAACTATCCTGTTACCCATTGGCGGTGTAACGCCAAGGTGCTTGTACGCCGCAAGCGTTGCAATTCGACCCCGAGGTGTTCGTTGTAAGAAACCTTGTTGAATCAAGTAAGGCTCGATCACATCTTCAATCGTATCGCGCTCCTCACCAATACTCGCGGCAACATTGTCTAGCCCTACCGGTCCCCCGTCAAATCGGTGGATTACGGCCTCAAGAAGTTTTCTATCCATCACATCAAAGCCTTGGGGATCAACGTCCAACATTGAGAGTGCGGCTTGTGCAATCGCCCGGTCAACACATCCGTTGCCCTTGACCTCGGCGTAATCTCTTACTCTTCTAAGAAGTCTATTTGCAATCCTGGGAGTTCCTCTTGAGCGGTTTGCAATTTCAAATCCACCGTCGGCGTCCATCTCCATTTTTAAGAGTCCCGCGCTTCGAACAACTATTTTTTGAAGTTCACTCGGCGTGTAAAACTCAAGCCTTGCCACAATTCCAAACCTATCCCTTAAAGGATTGGTCAACATACCCGCGCGGGTCGTAGCTCCGACCAAGGTAAAGGGCTGGAGGTCTAGTTTGATACTTCTCGCCGCAGGTCCCTCACCAATCATGATATCGATCTGGTAATCCTCTAGCGCTGGGTAAAGTATCTCCTCAACCACAGGGGATAAGCGGTGGATCTCATCAATAAAGAGCACATCATTTTTTTCAAGATTCGTTAACAGTGCAGCAAGGTCCTTGGGTTTTTCAAGCACCGGACCACTGGTTTGACGTAGATTTACACCGAGTTCATTGGCGATGATGTGTGAAAGCGTAGTCTTACCCAGTCCGGGGGGACCAAACAATAAAACATGATCTAATGCCTCACCCCTTTTAGAGGCTGCGCTGATGAAAATACCGAGCTGCTCGCGGACCTTTAACTGACCCACATAGTCGTTTAGCAGCTTAGGACGAAGCGCCCGCTCGATAGCCTCTTCGTTAGGACTTGAAGGGGCGGGGGAGACGATACGCTCTGGAGTGGAAAAATCATCCGTTTGAATACTCATTTAGACATAGCCCTAAGTGCTGCTTTAATTCCTTCTGCGACCCCGGTGCCTGGTGGCAGGGACTTTAACGCAAGAAGCGCGTCACGCTCACTGTAACCAAGTGCGATCAATGCCGACAAAATATCGTTTTGCTGACTCATCTCACTGGCCTCACCCGAGGAGTCTCCTGCTGCCAAGCCGCTCACAGCGGAGTTTAACGGACTGAGGTCTGCTGTTAACTTACCCTTTAACTCTAACAACAAACGCTCAGCTGTTTTCTTCCCTATGCCCGGTATTTTGGTGAGCCGCGCACTCTCTTGAAGCGTCACCGCTTGCGCAAGCTCTTGCACACTCATGCCTGAGAGCACGCCCAGAGCAGTTCTGGGGCCAACGCCTGAGATACGGACCAGTTGCTTAAAAGCGTTCTTTTCTACAAGAGACGCAAACCCATACAGAATTTGCGCATCCTCACGCACGACAAAGTGAATCATTAATTTGACGCGCTCACCACAGGCTGGCAATTGATAGAAGGTACTCATGGGTACATCCACCTCGTAGCCCACCCCAGCGCAATCCACTAATACCTGAGGGGGATTTTTTTCTAGGAGAATACCGTTTAATTGACCTATCATCTACCGAGTCCTTTGAGCATATTTAACGAGATTATCGCCCTTGATCCTACGCCACGCTTTTACCCCCCCTAATAACACCCGACTTACTCACCTATGTGGTCCTTTGGACACGCATTTGCGCACCATTGAGACGGGTATGCAAGTCAAAATTGCCCACAGGCATGAGCACTTTAAAGTTGACGGCCCCAAAGGGAACGCCATGAAAGCCATGGAGATGTTGCAAGCTTTGTATGAAATGGCCGCACGACCCATCTCTGAGGATAAGCTGCAGTTGATGCTCGCCGAGGATTTGGGCTCACAAACGGATGTATGGGTAGGAGCACTTCGCTCCGCTAAGGGCAGTGCAAGGCGCCCCTCCACCTCCAAAACGCTCCTAAGCCCTGACACCATTGATGTGCCGTCTTTGCTGACCAAACGCACCGATCTTCGCGCACGCTCAACCAATCAAGCGCACTACTTAGACAGTATCGCTCAGCATGACATCAGCTTTGGTATCGGCCCAGCAGGTACAGGCAAAACATACCTTGCGGTGGCCTGCGCAGTTGATGCACTCGAGCGCTCCAGCGTGCAACGCATCATACTCACTCGCCCCGCAGTCGAGGCGGGCGAGAAACTGGGATTCTTGCCAGGCGATTTAGGGCAAAAAGTTGATCCGTATTTACGACCCTTGTATGATGCACTTTATGACTTAATGGGTTTTGAGCGGGTTCAAAAAGCTTTTGAGCGTCAAATTCTGGAAATTGCACCGCTTGCCTTCATGCGCGGTAGAACGCTAAACCATGCGTTTGTCATATTAGACGAGGCCCAAAACACAACGCCTGAGCAGATGAAAATGTTTTTAACACGCATGGGCTTTGGAGCCAAAGCAGTGATCACGGGAGATGTGAGCCAAATTGATCTCCCCAAAGGTCACCCCAGTGGCCTGATAGATGCTGAGCGAATATTAAAACGAGTTGAGGGAATTGGCTTTACGCACTTCACCTCCAAAGATGTGGTGAGGCACCCCTTGGTTGCTCGTATAGTTGATGCATACTCCACCAAACGCACCAGTGATTAATTACAAATAATTTTGAATACCTCCTTGACACACACTGCAAGACATAACAACAAATCCAGTTCAAAGGGTAGACAAGGCACAAAGCATGTTGACTTAGAGATAAGCCTTCAGTATGCACACGCTCTAGACTCAGCCACACTTGGGCTTTTAAGACCTATATTTTCAAAGAAAAATATAAAACACTGGGTCACCTTTGCGCTCAATCCTGATGCACAACATTTAAAGGAAGTGACGCTTCGCCTGGTTGACCAAGAAGAGGGCCTGAGCATTAACAAACAGTTTAGGGGCCGAGCTTACGCAACGAACATCCTAACTTTCAATGCGTCCGAGAATTTAAATACACAAGCTGATTTATTAATTTGCGCGCCCGTAGTGATACAAGAAGCTAAGGAGCTGGGTATTGGACTGAAACAGCACTGCGCGCATTTACTGGTACACGGCACTTTGCATGCACAGGGGTATGACCACGAGGCAGGTCAAAAACAGGAGCTCGAGATGGAAACCCTTGAGAGCCTGTTAATGCTGGCGCTTGGGTTTAAAGACCCGTATCTTGAACACAAATAACGATTTAAAGAAGTATCCCTTAGAAAGCGTATTGCCAAGCTTTCATAAATGCTGATGTGAATCACCCTCTTTGTCATGGTGAACTTCAACCCCGTTTGGCAGGAGTTGTATGGACGCCCTCAACCCAGGCACTGCGGCCATCAACGCTTGCTCAACGTTCGTTCTAAGCGCAGCTGCTCTCCCAAGCGACCAGTGTGCGGGCATGTGCATGTGTAAGTCGACAAACCGCCTTTGCCCTGCGCGACGGGTCGTGATGTGATCAAAGTCCAAAATCTTGCGCCCCTCATGATGGTGTTCAAATTCCTCCAACACCGCCTCAATTTGCGCCCTCACCTCAGGCTCTACTGCTTCGTCCATCAAACCCTGCGAGGACTCCCATATCAGTGCGCCACCTTCACGCAAAATATTAACAGCAACCAAAATAGCAATGCAAGGATCTAACCAGTACCACCCCGTAGCGGCAACAGCAAGCAGTCCCATCACAACGCCGGCTGAGGTCCATACATCAACAACCAAATGCTTTGCGTCCGCCTCAAGTGCAATTGAGCGGTGCACTTTTGCGGCCCTAAACATTGACCAAGCCAAAGCACCGTTCATAGCGGAGCTCACCACAGATAGTCCGATACCCAATGCTAAAGCGTCTACGGGCTTGGGTGCCATAAAACGGCTCACTGCTGCCCAGATAATTCCCACCGCAGCGCCCACAATCAAAATACCCTCAAAGCCCGAGGAGAAGTACTCCGCTTTGTGGTGTCCGTAGGGATGCTCTTCATCTGCGGGTTGCTCAGCAACGGTCACCATCAAGAGCGCAAAGACTGCGCTTGCCAAATTCACAAACGACTCCATCGCATCCGAGAGCAATCCAACGGAGTCAGTTACGTACCAAGCCAATGTTTTGATGACGATGGTCAATAACGCCACAAAAACAGAAAGCCACAATAGGCTTTTCAAGGGGTTGGTTTTAGGTTGTATAGGCACAGTTAGAGGTTCTTTGTATAACGAAGCACTTAGGTTCAATCACTCAATGCTACGCGCATGAATTTACGTTTACCCACCTGAACGACATAAGTACCGGCGGAGAGTTTTAAGCCCTTATCTGAAACAATAACTCCATCAACCCTCACCCCAGAACCTTCAATTAAGCGTCCTGCCTCAGCCCCTGAAGGGGCGAGACCGCAATTTTTTAATATTGCGGTAATACCTAAAGGCGCGCCGGGAAGGCTCATCTGCGGTATTTCTTGTGGAATGCCGCCTTTGGACCTGTTGTTAAAGTCCTCTTCTGCCCGCACTGCAGCGGCTGAGCCGTGAAAACGGGAAGTAATTTCTTTTGCCAAGAGAGTCTTTACTTCTTTGGGATTTCGACCTTCTTGGGTATCTTTCTTTAAGCCCTCAATTTCATGTGTCGATTTAAAACTCAATAGTGGATACCACCTCCACATCAAATCATCGCTGATGGAGAGTGTTTTAGAGAACATGGAATTAGCGTCCTCGCTTATACCGATGTAGTTGTTCTTGCTCTTAGACATTTTCTCAACACCGTCCAAGCCTTCAAGGAGCGGCATGGTCAAAATACACTGAGGCTCTTGCCCGTAGTCCTGTTGGAGATGGCGCCCCATGAGGAGATTGAATTTTTGATCAGTGCCTCCCAGTTCTAAATCGCTTTTAAGTGCTACGGAGTCGTAACCTTGCATCAGGGGATACAAAAATTCATGCACGCTAATGGATTGACCGCCCGTAAACCGTTTATGAAAATCATCACGCTCCATCATACGGGCAACTGTATAACGAGAGGCCAACTCGATCATGCCCCGCGCGCCCAAAGGGTCACACCATTCGCTGTTGTAACGAATCTCGGTCTTGTTAGGATCAAGCACCAAGCTTGCCTGTCTGTAGTAGGTCTCGGCGTTTAGGGTGATCTGCTCTTTGGTGAGCGGTGGCCGAGTCGAATTACGACCAGAAGGATCCCCTATCATGCTGGTGAAGTCACCAATTAGAAAAATAACTTGATGCCCAAGATCCTGGAGTTGTCTCATCTTATTGAGCACAACGGTATGACCCAGATGAATATCAGGAGCGGTCGGGTCCAGCCCTAATTTAATCCTGAGCGGCACCCCGCTTTTGTGGGAGCGCAATAACTTTGCAGCCCACTCCACGGCAGGAATGAGCTCATCGCAACCTTTTTCCGTGACGCTTAAAGCCTCCAAAACAGAGTCCGGCAATGGCCCCTGAGGCTGCCCCACCCTGTCGGACTCGCCGGTAATTGAAGAACTTGCTGTATGAGATTGATTCATAAGGATAATTTCGCGTTTTACGTCACTTAAAAAGGCCGAATTGACCAGATCAAAGGTATACTTACGCGCTGTAAGGAAGTTTAGGGTTTGGCTTCAAACAATGGAGTAACTGACTCGTTTTGGGCTTTGTGTGCTCTGCTTTTTGCAAACAGGGTTGATTCTAATAGCCCTCGGCGCAAAATGGGCCATGCGGGTTGAGCATTTGCTCAACTCCCCCCGTTAACCATTCATTTGATACTGCCATTGTTTAATCGTCCAGTCCCCTTGAGGCCAACAAGCCCGCTCAAAGAGCTTACAGATTTGAATCCATCAAACCCTAGCCCAAACAACACAGATAGCCGAGTCGGGCAAACTTTGCCTACACCGCTCAGCACACTACGGCCTGCTTACTGGCTCGCTGCTTTACTATTGGTTGCGGGTGGGGCAACTTTTGCTGTATCAAATGCATCTAACTTTGGCTCTACCAAACCCGTCGTCCAAGAGCGGGAGTTGCAGGAATTACTCACCCCGCCAGACTATGCGACACAACTCAAGTCAATTTTGAATTTGCGCATGGGTATGCATTTATACAAATCTGAGACGAGCCGCGCAAGCGACACGGTCGAGAGTTTGTTTCAGCGCTTAAGCATAGATGACCAAGACGCTGAGCGCTTTATCAGATCTAATACCCAACTACGCAAGAATTTACTTAGCAAGTCAGGGCGACCGATTCGTGTTGAGGTGGACGAACAAAACCGCGTACTTTCTTTAAAAGTTTTATGGTTGCAATCTGATAATAGTTACTACGAACTCGAATTATTCAGAAAACCTAATCCTAACGAATCCCAGCCTCTGGATGTGGTGGCTGGCGCCAATAACTTTGAGCCTAGCGCACATTCTGCAAAGGCATCAGGTTCGGGTTCTTCATCTGGTTCTTCATCTGGTTCTACATCTGCTTTTGATCTTCAACTTCAAATTCATCCGATGCATACCTCTATGCGCGTTGCAACCGCGCATATAAAAACCTCACTCTTCGCTGCAACGGATGCCGCGCACGTCCCTGATTCTGTAGCGGCGCAAATGGCTGAGCTCTTTGCAGGCGAGATTGATTTCCACCGCAGCATTAAAAAGGGCGACCACTTCACACTCATTTATGAAGCTTTAGACGCGGACGGGGAGCCTATGGGTTACGGCAAAATTATTGGTGCAGAGTTTGTCAGTAACGGTGTGGCACACCAAGCGATGTATTTTCAAGAAAAAGGCGCCAAAGAAGGCAATTACTTCAATCTCAATGGCCAAAGCCTTAAACGCACCTACCTCGCAGCACCTCTTACCTACTCTCGTATCACGAGTGGTTACAAAATGCGGTTTCACCCTATTTTGCAAGAATGGAAAGCTCACAAAGGTATCGATTACGCGGCGCCCTCAGGAACACCTGTTCACACCGTTGGTAAGGGCGTTGTTAGAAGTGCAGGTTGGATGAACGGACTTGGTAACGTCGTTTTTGTGGACCACGGTAACGCGCAAACAACCGTTTATGCACATCTGAGTCAAATCTACGTCAGGACATCTCAAACACTCGAGCAAGGCCAGGTGATTGGTGCTGTTGGTGAAACGGGATGGGCCACAGGACCTCATCTGCATTTTGAATTTCGAATCAACGATCAATACAAAGACCCCTCCAGCATAGCGCGACAAAGTGTTCCGATTGTTCTGTCTAGCGCCGCGGCAGCAGAATTTAACCATCAAGCCAGTTCTATTCGGATCCAACTTAGCAGAAGCAGTAGCGTCGAGGACGACCAGTTCTCACTTGCCCAGTAAGGGGCAGTTTTGAGATCCAAGTTAGATTTTCAGTTCACTTCGAGTTTTTTTCTTTTCTGAGCAAACCCCACTGAATGCAAGAGCTCTACATAGGTCTCATGTCCGGCACCTCACTAGACGGGGTTGACGCAGTTGTGGCCGATTTCTCTGGCGAATTTAAAGTGCTTGCCCATTGCAGCTTGCCTTTTCCGCCCCGACTCAAGGCTGAGTTACTGGCACTCAACCAGGCTGGCGATAACGAATTACACCGCGCTAGTTTATGCGCCAACGAGATCGCACATATCTACGCACAGGTTTGTCACTCCCTACTTGAACTCACAAACCTAGGCCCACAAGACATATCAGCCATAGGGGCTCACGGTCAAACCGTCCGTCACCGTCCAGGCCTATACGACGGGACAGGGTATACGCTCCAGTTAAACAATCCAGCACTGCTGGCAGAGCGCACGGGCATCCGAGTGTGCGCGGACTTTCGCACGCGCGACGTTGCAGCCGGTGGTCAAGGTGCGCCCCTTGTGCCCGCGTTTCATCAAAGCTTGTTTCAAGACACCGACTCAACGGTTTGTGTTTTAAATTTAGGCGGCATCTCAAACCTAAGTGTTATTCCCTCAGCGATTGATAAAAGCAGTGCAGTCATTGGATTTGACTGTGGCCCTGCGAACTGTTTAATGGATGAGTGGTGTTTCAAACATACGGGTCAGCCCTTTGATGCCGCAGGGGCTTGGGCTGCTCGGGGTGTGGTGATTAAGCCGTTACTAAAGCTGATGCTTGAATCAAGCTATTTTGCAGCGCCCCCACCCAAAAGTACTGGACGTGATTTATTTAATATGAACTGGCTCGCAGATCAATTACATCAGCTACGGGTAAAACATCCGAGCCTTGGTGAATGCAACGCTGTCGATGTACAAGCAACGCTTGCGATGCTTTGTGTTCAGTCCTGTGTTGACAGCATCCTTAAGTATGCTGAAGATGCGTGCGCACTTATCGTTTGCGGGGGCGGCGCACTTAACCAGCACGTGATGAACTTGTTGCGAGAGTTCTTACCCAATGTCCTTGTCTCCTCATCCAGTGAACAAGGCCTGCCTGCGCTACAAGTTGAGGCGGCCGCGTTCGCGTGGCTTGCAAGGCGTTGCATAAGAGGGGAGACGGGTAGTTTAAAAAGCGTTACGGGCGCACAAGGCGCCCGTATCTTGGGATGTATTTATCAAGCCTGAGGCTTGAACTTAATTTGATAATTTAAGTTTTTATAGCTCTTAGGTCAGCTGCGTTAAGCTGAAAATGAAGATCCGCACCCACATGTTGATGTGGCATTGGGATTTTTTATGACGAACTGAGCGCCTTGGAGGTCTTCCTTATAGTCAATCTCTGCGCCAATTAAGTATTGATAACTCATCGCATCAACTAAAAGCGAAACACCGTTCTTAGACATGGTTGTATCGTCTTCGTTGACCACTTCGTCAAAAGTGAATCCGTACTGAAATCCAGAGCATCCCCCGCCTTGCACAAAGACGCGTAACTTTAAATCAGGATTTCCTTCTTCAGCAATCAAGTCAGCCACTTTTGCAGCCGCACTATCAGTGAAGATAATGGGATCAGGCATTTGTGTTTCAATATTTTCTGCAACGGCGCTCATGGATAACTCCTCATACAACTAGCTCTTGGTGTAATAGTAACGTATTTTGGTCAACAATACTAACAGTGCGGTTTTTACGCCTTAAGACCTTAGAGTTGATATGGGTTTGATCTTATTATCAAAACCCCTGCACTGGCAGCAGGCAAAAAAAGGCCGCGATGCAAGTGTGAACCTGCACGCGGCTTCCTTTGTTTGCAGGTGAAGTTTAACGCTTGCTGAACTGCTTGCGACGACGCGCACCGTGCAAACCAACTTTCTTACGCTCAACCTCTCTAGCGTCACGGGTTACAAACCCAGCCGCAGAAAGTGGTGGCTTAAGCGTTGCGTCGTAGTCAATCAAGGCACGTGTAATGCCATGACGAACTGCACCCGCTTGGCCTGACTCACCGCCACCGTGAACATTGACTTGTATGTCAAATGTCTGACCGTTGCCGGTTAACTCAAGAGGCTGCCTAGAGATCATGATCGAAGTTTGACGACCAAAATACTCAGCAATATCTTTACCATTGATGGTAATGACGCCCGTACCTTTTTTGATAAATACGCGTGCGACGCTTGATTTGCGTCGTCCGGTTCCGTTGTTCCATTCACCAATCATACGTGGCTCCTCAGATTTCCAAAACTTTGGGCTGCTGAGCGCTATGGGGGTGCTCTGTCCCTCCATAAACTTTCAGCTTCTTGATCATGGCATATCCAAGAG
>CAITYM010000114.1 GCA_903896615.1 uncultured Burkholderiales bacterium | reverse complement strand
TCCTTTATTTACCTTGCCTCACAAAGCCCCAGGCGGGCTCAGTTACTTGAGCAAATCGGTATTGAGCACAAGCTTTTGTTACCCCAAAGCGATCTGGAGTTGCAGGGTTTAGAGATTTTAGAGGAGATCTCCTCTGGTGAGAGCCCAAAAGATTATGTAACCCGCGTTACGCAATTGAAGCTAGATGCAGCTCTAATTCGGTTACAAAAATTTCAAAACTCCCAATTACTTGAATCTAATGGTTCGGCGCAAACACTCTACCAATGGGCTCCCGTTTTGTGTGCAGATACAACCGTTGCTTTGGACGGGCGAATCCTTGGTAAACCTCAGTCTCAATTACAAGCGAAAGAGATGCTTACTCTCCTAAGCGGACGTGTCCATCAAGTCTTGACTGCGGTTGCAATTGGTCTGCCAGCGCAGACCCTTCAAGCACCCTCTAGCACTGTGGCTGCTTTGAGTGTTTCATTGGTTGAGTTTGCTGCCTTATCGCCAAATCAAATTGAGAGTTATGTACTCAGTGGGGAGTCAAAGGGGAAGGCTGGCGCCTACGCAGTCCAGGGGAGAGCAGCAGGATTTATTAAGAAAATAGAGGGCAGTTATTCAGGGATAATGGGTTTACCTTTGTTTGAGGTAACTCAACTTCTCACCCAGTTGGGCTGTCTGAATGTTTGATGATTTAAATGCAAAAAGAAATCTTAATTAATTGGTCTCCGCAAGAAACCAGAGTCGCTGTTTTGGAGCAAGGGATTATCCAAGAGCTTCATCTTGAGCGAACGCTGGAGCGAGGTTTGGTTGGGAATATCTATATGGGCAAGGTCGCTCGTGTATTGCCTGGCATGCAGTCGGCCTTTATTGATATTGGGCTTGAGCGTGCAGCCTTCCTTCATGTTGCAGACCTTCAAAGTTTAATTGCTGCTAGACACATGGAGACGGACGCGCCAGAGGCGGTGCAGTTACCGATTGAGAAACAAATCTTTGAAGGTCAAACTTTGATGGTACAGGTCATCAAAGATCCGATTGGGACCAAAGGCGCAAGGCTCACAACACAGATTAGTATTGCAGGTCGGCTACTGGTGTTTTTACCCCAAGATGAGCATATTGGCATTTCTCAGAAAATACCCGTTGAGCAGCGAACACATTTAAAAGAGCGTTTACAAAATCTTGTTAAAACAGAGTTCTCTGTGCTGGATCAAGACGCGACACAGGGCTTAGGCGGTTTTATTTTAAGAACCAACGGCGAGGACGCCACAGATGATGAGCTCTCAGAGGATATACGCTATCTTCGTAAGGCATGGTTAAGGATAAAAGATTCATCACAGCGAATGCCCCCTAAATCAATTATTCATCAAGACTTAAGCTTGTTGCAAAGAGTATTGAGAGATTTGGCAGATGAAAATACCAGTGTTATCAAAATAGACTCTAAGGAGCAATTTGACATACTGAGTGATTTCTCCAAAGACTTTATGCCAGCTGCGGCCTCTAAATTGGTACGTTATAGCGGCGAACGACCTATCTTCGATTTGTACAACATTGATGAAGAAATTAACAAAGCACTTGGGCGTCGTGTAGACCTGAAGTCTGGGGGGTACTTGGTGATCGATCAAACCGAGGCTTTAACAACCATTGACGTCAACACGGGTGGATATGTAGGGGCTAGAAATTTTGATGACACTATTTTTAAGACAAATTTGGAGGCTGCGGGGAGTATTGCTCGTCAACTAAGGCTCAGAAATCTAGGTGGAGTAGTGGTGGTTGACTTTATTGATATGGGGCGCGAAGATCATAAGTCATCAGTTCTGTCAGAGTTTCAAAAACAATTAAAGAGAGACCGCGTTAAAACTGTGGTGAGTCAATTCTCAACACTGGGTTTGGTAGAGTTAACTCGCAAACGTACCAGAGAATCGTTAGCACATTTACTTTGTAAGCCTTGCGAGACATGTTCAGGTAAAGGCATTGTGAAGACTGCTCGTAGTGTTGTGTATGAGATATTGAGAGAGATACTGCGTGAATCACGTCAATTTAATCCCAAAGAAATTAGAGTCATGGCGGCTCCCGAAGTAATTGATCTGATGATGGATGAGGAAAGTCAGCATTTGGCGGGCCTAAGTGATTTTGTTGGCAAACCGATTTCTTTAAAAGCTGACAGTAGTCTTGGTCCAGAGACTTATGATATTGTGCTCATCTAACCCATTACAAACGACCTTTACTGCTCACCTATTGAACTATAAACATGCCTAGTCTTTTGCCAATTCCAATTCTGACTTATCACCAAATTGATGAAGCGCCTCAAAAGGGAACGCCCATGCGCAGTTTGTATGTTTCTGCGAACTCCTTTAAGCGTCAAATGGCAATCCTTAAACGACTGGGATATTTGGGGTTGAGTATGAGCCAATTGATGCCCTATATTCGGGGAGAAAAAACAGGACGTGTTGTGGGAATCACGTTTGATGATGGCTTCTTAAACAATCTTCAAACTGCAGCCCCAATACTTAATTCAGTTGGGTTTACTTCAACCTGTTACGCTGTAAGCGCTTTGGCTGGAACTACGAATACTTGGGATAAGGAGTTAGGTGTGCCCAGCGCTGAGTTAATGAGCGTGCAGCACTTGCGGGAGTGGATAGCTGCCGGCCAAGAGATCGGCTCCCATACGCTCACGCATAGGGATTTGACCCAGCTCGACAGTGCTGCGGCATTAGTTGAAATCGCTAAAAGTAAGACTGATTTAGAGCAAAGTTTAGGTGTTCCAATAAGTCAGTTCTGTTACCCCTATGGAAGTTATGATCCTGTACATATCCAAATGGTTAGGGAGGCTGGATACGCGGGGGCGACTACGACCGTAAGAGGGCGCGTTCAGCCAAATCAACTTACCCAGGCGGGCGATGCGGCGCACACAGGTAATGAGTCAAGTTTGTTGAGCCTCTTTGAGTTACCCAGAGTTCCCGTTGTTAGATCCACAAGTTGGTTGCAGTTTCTATTAAAGATAGGCACCGCGTATGAAGATAATCGAAGTAAGG
This sequence comes from uncultured Burkholderiales bacterium, assembly GCA_903896615.1. Taxonomy (GTDB): domain Bacteria; phylum Pseudomonadota; class Gammaproteobacteria; order Burkholderiales; family Burkholderiaceae_C; genus Limnohabitans. The sequence continues at coordinate 7,143 of CAITYM010000114.1, read as the reverse complement.
TAGCCAAGTTTTGAACTCAGCATTTATCAAAGCAATCCAAGAGCTGCTAGGGAAATCAAGTAGCAGTGACCGATCAAAAACGCAGGGCAAATTCTCATCTGAAGTTGACGGCGGTTTAAGGCCTTTATCACCTTATGATTTATTGGGTAGCGGTTTCTCCAAAAATGATGATCTCGCTAAAGATGTAAAACAAGGGGCTGAGACGCCTGGATTTAAACGTTTTTTAAATCATGAGCTCAAAGCTACGCTCGGGGATCCTTCGGGTAAAAGGCTAAAGATTGCAGTCTTTCATAGAAACTTTGATCCCTCTGCTGGAGGGGCTGAAAATTATGCAGTCTCTTTGGTCGAACAGCTCTGCGCACTGCACGAGATTCATGTTTATGCCCAGCGCATCAAGCACGATTGCCAGGGCGTAACCTATCACCGAGTACCTCAACTTTTTGCGCGTCCAAGGTGGTTAAACCAACTGATTTATGCGAGTTACTGCGCCTGGATGACGAGGGCTAAGTTGGGTTTTGATATTATTCATTCTCATGAAAATACCTGGTCCGGTAACGTTCAAACGGTTCATGTTGTACCACTTACACACAACCTTTTTGCGGGTAAAACTTTATCGCAAAATATTTTGCAATGGGTCAAAGTGATACTTAGCCCGAGATTATTAAGTTATGTGATTCTTGAAAAACTGCGATTGGCTAACAAAAAAGGTCGATGGTTTATAGCTGTTTCAAAGCCACTGAATAAATTGCTCGAATACTCCATGGCTTGTGACCCGAACGCGATTATGACTATTCCGCCCGGCATACACATTCAAAAGTGGGAGGGTCAAAGTGCTCGGGCTTTAAAACGCATGAATGCAAGGGAGCTTTTGGCATTGCCGGAGAATGCAAAGTGCCTTTTGTGGATTGGTCACGATGCGCAGAAAAAAGGACTCGATGTGGCTTTGAGAGCGCTCGCACTCCTACCCAGTGATTACGTATTGATCGTTGTAGGCGCTGCTAGGCCTAAAGTATTTTGGGAGTCTTTAGTAAAGAATACAATTTCTGGTCGTGTATTGGAAAAAGGCGCGGTCGATTCAAAAGCATTACAAGCCCTTTATGAGGCCTGTGATATTTTGATTCATCCCACTAAGGAAGATACCTTTGGAATGGTCGTCCTGGAGGCCATGGCACACGGACTTCCAGTTATCGTATCCAACGCCCAGCACTGCGGCATAAGCTCAGAACTCGTTGACAATGAGACAGCTTTAATACTGAGTAATCCCGACGATCCCGTTGAGTTGGCAGGCAAAGTCGTGCTTGGATTACAAGGTCAATTAAAGGACGTACTCAGCACCAAGGGTCAAAATTGGGCAAATATGCATGACTGGGCACGTATTGCTGAGTTGCAAAATACCGTATATTCATACATCGTATCCACAGGTGTGAAAAAATTGTGAACTGAAGTTAGATATCAAAGCCAATGGAATTCGCTATTTTTACGCAAACCGTGTAAGGACATTCCGTATTGCTTTATCTCACTATTGCGCCAATTCTGCTCTGCTTTACGCAGGCTATGGCGAAGTAATTTTCTCTCAAGCCAGGACTGTCCTAAGAGTTTTCTATCATTGACCTTAAGCAAAACTTTACCCTTGGGTATCCCACGTTGTAGCTTCATGTATTCCTGGGTCACACTTCCAAAGTGGTGTAGCCATACGCTGCCCGTTGTGGCGTGCTTGATACCGTATTTGCGGATATCAGAGAAGAAAATAGTGTCCTCGAAACCAAGCAGAGTTGGTGTGGCTCTGAAAAATCCTATTTCCTGGAAAACTGACCAATGAATGCACATACACACCGCATGTGTTGAGTACATGCGCATTACGTCATGCATTTTCAAAGAGGCAGAGGATGCAAATTCGTTGAAGTCATAATCAAGGGTTCCATCCACTAATGCTGGGGATACCATTTTGAGATCATTTTTAATTGCAAATTCGATCATCCGCTCAGCAAATTGATGCGACACAATCAAGTCGTTATTCATCACAATAGTCCACTCGGATTGGCGCGCTAATATCCCTTGATTCCAAGCCACACCACAGGAAAGGTTTTCTTTGTTGCAAATAGCACTTGCAATTCCTGCTTCGTTCAGATAATTTTGGGTGCCGTCTGTTGAGCCATTATCGACTGCAACAATTTGATTAGATTTAGTGCCTGCTTGAATGAGACTCTCAAGGCACTGTTTTGTGTAGTCTAGGCAGTTTAGAGTCGCGAAGGTAACTGTGTAGTCAAGCATTAATTTTATAAAAATGTTCTTTGATTAAATCAGTGAGGTGATCAGCTTTGATGAGCGATACGTCTCCACAAGATTGTACTCCAGTCGAATGGCAGGCGGGGGTTAGTCGCAGGTAGGGCCGCTCTTGAGCAGAGAAAAGAGAAATAGTTGGGGTCTGAGTTGTATGAGCAACGTGCATTAATCCGCCGTCTGCGCCAATGTAGAGTTCAGACCCAGCAATTACAGCTCTATTATTTAATATGCTTAATTGATTGACAAGTGAAGTAATTTTTAATTGCTTAAATTCAGTTGTTTGAATTTTTTGGGCAGTAATTAATCCGTTATCTGATCCTAACAGTACTACGTGATTGATTAAATTGAGCTCCCTGCTCGTGTCTATTATTTGCAAAACCTTAAGCCAATGGTTGTAGGTCCTGTTCGCGTCAATTCCTCCGGTACAAATGGTTATGTAGGGCCTATCAAGGACTTGATCATTCTTAATGAATTCTGAGTTGGAGTGGTTGTGAAGGTAAGGTTTGGCAACGTTCGTGAGTAAATTTGGACTCAAGTTTAGTTTGAATATGTCATTGATAGCTGCAAAACTAAATTCAATTTGATTGCGATCAGGTCCAATAAAATATCCGTATAGGCATGCAAAAGGCAGTTTCTTGAAATACTTAATTTTTGTTTTTATGGATTTGTAATTGAACTCACTTAATAATATGAAATCGTATTCAATTGACTTGCATACGGTTGGATCTGTGAAAACGTTTTGGAATATATCGTCCTCCCCAAATAAAGCTGCAAGTTTGGGGTGGGTTAACAAATCAACTTGGACGTTAGAATTTTTAAGCAAAGCTCGACCTGATAAGTCCATGATTGCATCGCCAAAATTTAATTTTTCGTTATAGATCCAAAGTATCCTTGCGTTATCTGGGAGCTTAGATGTGCGAAGGGAATGTTGTCCTCCAAGGGAGAGGCGCAGCCAGCGGTGTACGAAGCGTTTTAATATTTTGAAATAAGGTTCTGCGTCTAAGAATCTTTGAGCCTCAAAATGTACCCCTTCATAAGGGATTTGCGTGGTTTGTTCAATTGGGATCTTAAGCAACTTACGTAAACTTAATAAAGTTAACTTATTCAATTAATTTCCAATGTAGTCTAAGCCGCTCTGAAATCGCCCAGCTTGAATAAATTTGCGTAATAGCCCGAATAGTCAAGCAGTTCTTTGTGAGTTCCTGACTCTACGATTTGTCCCTTATCCATTACCAAAATTCGTTGTGCATGCTCAATCGTTGAAAGCCTGTGAGCGATGACAATTGTGGTTCTGTTGATTTGAAGTTTTGAGATGGCACTTTGAACTTGACTCTCAGATTCGTTATCGAGTGCAGAGGTCGCTTCATCTAAAATTAAAATGGGTGCATCTTTGTACAAAGCCCTAGCGATGGCTAAGCGCTGCCTTTGTCCACCTGAGAGTTGTGAAGCATTATGTCCAACTAACGTGTTTTCTCTGTCTGGCAAGGACTCCAAATAATCACCTAAATTAGCTGTGATTAGGCAATCTAAAACTTTTTTAATATCAAACTCTTGGCCTAAGGCAACATTCCTGGCTAGGGTATCGTTTAAAACAATAACGTTTTGACTGACCATTGCAAATTGCTCGCGCAGATTATTTAAATCCCAGTCTTTGACGTTAACGCCGTCTAAAAATATTTCGCCCGAGTTTGAGTCAATAATACGCGGAAGCAAGCTAGCAAGGGTGGTTTTTCCTGACCCAGATGCGCCCACTAGTGCAACTGTTTCACCAGGGTTGATTGTTAAAGAGATATCGTTGAGTGCGGGTGCTAAATCGGGTTGATACTGCACGGTTACGTTTGATAGCACTATCTGTCCGTTCGCTCTTGTGCTCTTGTGCTCTCCGCCAGTTTCAATAGGCGTGTTCTCTATCAGGTCTATGCCCCGTTCTAAAGCTGCAAGTCCCCTTGTAATAGGTCCTGCAACCTCAGAGAGATGTTTAATTGGAGCTACTAACATTAGCATCGCCGTAACAAAGGCTGCAAACCCGCCAACTGTTGTACCCGTTTGGCTACTTTGTACAAGGGCAATAGTTATAACTGCTGAGAGAGCTATAGCCGACATGAGTTGGGTCAATGGGGTAAGAGAGGACGAGGCAATCGTAGATTTCATCGCTAATCGTTCCAGTGTTTCCCCAAGTTGAACAAAACGATTGATTTGTGATTGTTGTGCGCCGTAGAGTCTTATTTCCTTGAATGCAAGGGCGTTTTCCTCAACCACATATGCCAATTCGTCCGTGGCCTTTTGATTGCTAGTTGTAAGTTTAAAAAGCCTCTTGGTGGTTATCTTCATCAACAAAGCCACGCTTGGAAATAGGAAGGCAACAACGATACTTAGCTTCCAGTTCAGATAAAGTAAATAGCCAATTAGTGAAACTAGGGTGAGGCTATCGCGAGTGACGGTCAAGATGGAGTTGACCATCATGTATGCTCCGTTTTGAACCTCATAAACAAGCGTATTGCCCAAAGCACTCGAGGTCTGCAGTCTGAAGAGTGAAGGGTGAGCGTTTTGTAGACGGGTAAACATCGCCTTGCGTAAACTATAGAGTCCTTTGTTCGCTACTTTAGCTAAAGTTACCTGTCCAGTAAAAGCGCAAAACCCCCGTACCCCGAATAATCCCAAAATGCAAATTGGGACCAACCAAATGGGAATAGTGCCTCCCTGAAATCCATCATCAAGCAGCGGTTTTAGGAGGGCTGGCGCTAAGGGTTCTGTGACTGACATAACAATCACGGAAGTAACAGTTGCTATCCAAGCACTTTTGGGTTTGTTAAAGTATCTATAGGCCCTTTTCAGTCTGGTAAAAATTTCTTGGTAATCAGTCATTTGTGTATTTTAATTTGGTGAAGGGGCTAGATGTTGATGATTGATTAAATAAGGAATTCAGTAGCAGAGGTAAAGCTTGAATTAGCTTTAATTGTTGTTGAGAGGATTAAAAGATTGATTTCAGCTCAATGATGATTTTAAGCCTAACGCGGTATTTCTTGAATCAATTACTGAATGAGGTAATGGAAGAATTTTGGGATTATTTGCGGGATAGGGTTTTGTTGAGCAGCCAAAGTTTTAAATATTTGTAATACGCCGCCTCAGCGTTCGAAAAGGCTAAAGCAAATCCGAGAGCTCCATCTAAAAAACCCAATTTGATGAGGTAAGTTTTTACAAAGGCAATTACCCCATGAAAAACCGCGTTGATGGGCGTCGAATTTCGACCTTCCTCGTATTTTTGCTCCGCCCAAAGTGTGGAGTACAAATTGACTTTATGGATGACTTGCTTGAAGTCACTGTAGCTATAGTGTGTTAGGGAGTTGCGCAGTGTGAAAACCTTGGATCGAGGGCTTGCAGGGGGGTAAATCGGCTCTACTCTTTCGTGGACCTTTGAATTGGTGAATTTAGCGCAGCCCCGCTTGAATAGTCTAAGTACCCGATCGTTTTGCCAGCCTGAATATTTGATAATTTTTCCGCAATACCAACTCTTCCTAATTATTTCGTACCAGCTGTGAGAGTCAGCATGTTTCAAGATTTCCTTAATTTCTTCAGAAAGTTCAGGCGTGACTCTTTCATCCGCATCTATTGAGAGGATCCAATCACACTTAGCTTGTTCCAAAGCCAAATTTTTTTGATGTCCAAACCCCTCCCAGTTTGTATTTGTGCTGACCTTTGCTCCAAGGGCCTTTGCGATGCTTACCGTGTCATCTGAACTACCGGAATCCAGGACTATGATCTCGGTTGCAATGTCTAAAATGCTTTTTATACATTCGGATATGTGATGCTGCTCATTTTTTGTAATTATAATAACTGACAAAGAATTCATAATTGAAATAAAATGTATTATTTGGTTGAGTTCGATATTTAAACTCTGTTACAGAAAATGTTTAGAGGCGAAGTTAACTTACTTATTTTGCAGGAGTTGGGACAGGGCTTAGTGCGGGCAGTTCAACTAAAATGACATGTCGGTAACGATTCGAATATAGCCAAGTAACCCAGCCTTGATATCAAACCATTAGTTATGTAGTGTACTAACTTAACCGTGCTCTGACGCACTAAGTGGCAATGAGTACTAACAAAGATTCAATGCCTTTACTTTTCGCCCTAATTATTTATACAAATAACATCAATTCAGGTGATAATTCCAACTGATCCATTTGTAAGACGGTGAAACAGGTGAACATGACAAACCAAAGACATTTATTCAACAGCGACAGGCAAGAAAATTCATTTTCATTTTTTATGAATCGATTTTTATTCCGGCAAGTTTGGCTAGTTATTTCACTATTTATTTTGTCATTATCAAGCTTGAATGCTTATGCTCAATTTAGGGTAGATGTGTCAGGCATCGGTTTGTCTCAAATTCCCTTTTCAATGGCCACTTTTAAGGGGGAAGATTCTTCGCCGCAAAAGGTTTCAACCATCATTTTTGCTGACCTAGAGCGAAGTGGTCAATTCAAGGGGTTTACGACCACGCAGCAGATGGACGAATCAAGCCGTCCAGATATCAGCTCCTTTAGGCAGAAAAACGTAGATGCTTTGGTTGCAGGCAGCGTAACCAAATTAGCCGATGGACGTTTTGATGTTCGATTCAGGTTGTGGGACATTGTTAAGGGACAGGACTTAGGGGGGCAAAGTTATGCTGTTTTGCCTGCGGATTTAAGGCTCGTATCTCACCGGATATCAGACTATGTATACGAGAAGTTGATTGGCGATAAAGGTATATTTTCAACTCGTATTGCTTATGTGACAAAAAATGCTGGTAAATTTCACCTCTGGATAGCTGACGCGGATGGAGAAAATGCGCAAGCAGCCCTCTCCAGTCCTGAGCCAATC
>CAITYM010000113.1 GCA_903896615.1 uncultured Burkholderiales bacterium | reverse complement strand
GCAAACAAAACCACAAAACGCTCAAATCGACGCTGTCACGCTCGCAGTGCTCAAAGGTCGATTGGAACAAATCGCTGATGAGATGGACGCCACGCTTTACAGAAGTGCGTTCAACCCAATCATTGCAGAGGCACATGATGCGTGCCACGGTCTATATGACGCGGTGAATGGTGACACCCTCATTCAAGGAAAAACTGGACTACCCATCTTTGTAGGCGCTATGTCTTTTGCTGTAAGACTAGCGCAGCGTGTAGCGCTTGAACGGGGCGGCATGAGAAATGGAGACACCTGGCTCTTTAATGATCCCTATGAGGGCGGAACGCATGCCAATGACTTTAAATTGGTTAGGCCCTTTTTTAGAGAAGGTAAATTATTTTGTTTTCTAGCCTCAGCTGCGCATTGGCACGATGTCGGTGGTGCAGTCCCGGGCAACTACAACCCAGGTGCGACAGAGTGTTGGCAAGAGGCGGTTCAAATACCCCCCGTTCGAATCGTGAAGAGCGGGGAGTTGGACCAAGACGTGCTCGCTATATTGAGCGCCAATACCCGCTTACCCAGTAGTCTTTGGGGAGACTTGAACGCACAGCTGGCTGCGCTTGATTTGGGCGAGAAAAGACTGCATGCCCTGCTTGATGAATTTACAGATCCTGTGATTGACTTTGCAATGCAAGAACTCAGAAGAAGAGCGTGCGTTTTAATGAAATCTGAGATTTCAAAGATTGCAGACGGAACTTACTCATTTGAAGATTATTTAGACAACGACGGGGTACGCGATGAGCCTATTCTGATTAGTTTAGAGATGCGTGTTAAGGGGGAAAAGTTAACACTTGATTTCTCTAAAACACACCCAGAGTGCTCAGGACCGGTCAATATTTCCGTAGCAACCTCAGTTGCTGCTTGCTACGTTGCACTAAAACACCTTTTCCCTAACGTTCCCGCCAATGCAGGTGTATTGGATGCGGTTGAATTTATTATTCCAAACGGACTGGTCATTAGCGCCTCAAAACCCAAACCAGTAGGTGGTTATACAGAAACTATTTTGCGGATGATTGACATCATTTTCGGTGCAGCTTCGCTTGCAGATGCAAACCTTGCAATGGCACATGCTTACGGCACCATCAACGCACTCTCTATTGCTGGATACAGAAGCGAGGGCCTGCAAAAGGGTCAACGCTGGGTGATGTTTAGTTTTTTTGGTGGTGGTCACGGCGCTCACTCCGACGGCGACGGCTTAAACCACGGCAACGCACCCATCTCCACCGCTACCATCCCCCCGCTTGAGATCTTAGAGGCTGCGTACCCTGTGCGTTTTACGCAGTGGGCACTGCGTAATGACTCCGCAGGAGACGGTCAGTACAAAGGGGGTATGGGCGCAGTTTATGAAATAGAGCTCTTAGAGGAAAGCGCAGAAGCTTTTGTTTTTGGTGAAAGGGGTAAGTACCCCCCCCAAGGAATCGTTGGCGGCAAACCCGGCATGCTCAATGTATTTGAGTATGAAAACAATGGCCAATTCTTAAAGCCACCAATGGTCTCCAAGATGCAAGGCATAAAACTTAAACGGGGAGAGCGTGTGCGCTTATCAACGCCTGGTGGAGGGGGGTGGGGGGATCCAGCCAAAAGATCAGCCAGTGCAAGACAAAAAGACGTTGAGCACAACGCGATGAGTGCGAATCAAAATTTTGGAGAATCTAAGTGATGAACACAAGTACTCCTCAAACTCTGGACGCTAACCTAGTGGTTGGCGTGGATGTGGGCGGAACATTCACGGATCTATTCATCTTAGACGAATCAAGTGGCAAAGCCAGTATTGTTAAAGTGCCTTCAACCAGAGGAAATGAATCAGAAGGGTTCATGAAAGCACTTGAGCAAATTGGCACCTCAAATGCACAAAGTCCCGTTCAGCGCATAAAAACCATTGTTCACGGTACGACAGTGGGTACCAATGCGCTTTTGGAGCGCAAGGTTGCTAAG
>CAITYM010000112.1 GCA_903896615.1 uncultured Burkholderiales bacterium | reverse complement strand
CGCTGCGCGTTGAAAATTACCGTCCAATGATCACCTCGCTGGACACTTACTCTGGGCTTGAATTTCATAATTCAAATTGGATTGATAAAGAAGGTAGAGGGAATTTATGAATAAATTGCTTCAGTTTATTTTTTTGCTAACCACATCTTACTTTTCAATTTCTGCGTTTTCTGTATTTGCACAGGCTTTGCCCGCCTCTTCCTCGACAGGTCTCAATAACTTGGTGCAGCAGTCTCAACAACCAGCCCTTGGTATTTCGGATGCTTTGGGGCATGAACCGCTACAGCGTATCCCTCCTAATAAGTCCAATCGCTCCCATGCTGGTTTTGATACGAAGAAGCTTCAAATTAAACCCGTAAATTCACTTCGCCTTTCTGATCCAGAGTTGCCTCTTAAAGATACGCCTGTCAAGGAGTTGGTTTTGCCCGGTTTAATGCGAATTCCTGGAGCGAGTGCTCAGATGATTGATCCAACCCGCGGGCAAGTGGTTGAATTCGCTAATGGAGGGTCTTCATCTGTCTATGCTTCAAGTAGCGATATAAACCTTATTCAATTACCCTTTAATTCGCCTCTGGTTACTTCAACGGACGGACTCCAAATTAAACAATCAGGTTCTAATATTTATTTTCAATTTAAGCCTGGAACTACAAAGCCAATTCAGTTATATGTAGAAAATCAGCTCCATTCAAGCACTGTTTTAAGCTTGCAATTAATACCTAAATCAATTGTTTCGCAAGTAATCCGTGTTGTTGATAACACCGGAATAACGGCTTCAAATGTAAGGCAAGGGAGATCCAACGATTATCTGAGTCAGATTGTTTTTAATATGGAGTTGGTTGCAAATAATCAAAACCCACAAGGATTTACGAAAATTTCCCTCAATAATATATCGCCAATTATTTTAAATGGGCTTGTAATAACTCCGTACTCCAGATTGTCTAGTGTTGACGAAGAAATATTTGTCTACATCGCTCGTAACCCAAGTCCTAATATAGCGACTCTCAGTGAGAAAGAATTTGGTGGGGAATCGGTATTATCTGTATCCATTTTTCCAACGCCCGTGCTGAGGCAGGGAGATCAAACCAAGATTATTGTGATTGCAAGAAAACAAGCTGCGACTAGGCCACAACTATGAATAGGCTACAAGAGCTGAGGACTAAATGGCGGGAACTCGATTCTCGAGCCCAAAATATATGGATATTTGCAATTGTTTTAGCGTGCTTCCTCCTAAGTTGGCAAGCATATTCAAATTACATTTACCATAGGACTCAATCTGCTAATGCTTTAAATGCGCGAATTAGTACGACACCTAAAGCTGCCCTAGATGTTAGATCCTCTGCTATTGCCGGTTCTGCTGCGTTGAAGGTGAATGACATGCTTGCTAGTAGTTACTTGCCCCAAACTAGTCGAAATCTTGGCTTGGAAGACCTTAAGGCTGATTTTGATTACACCCGACAAGTTGTTGCAGATTCAAGGGAGGAGCTGCACCAGTTGTTGGACCAAAATAAACAACTTCAAGCAAAAATAGTTTCATTGGAGCAATTTAGACAAGCCTCGTCTCAACCCGTTGCGAATAACGCCGCAAATTTAACTCAAGCCAATGCAAGTTCCTCTGCCTCTCGAGTAGATTTGAAGAGTGTATTGCCAAGCCCAGTTGATTTCACTCAGACTGTTGATGCGGGTTCCCCGCCAACCACCATACCCACCATACCCACCATACGCTGGACTGACTCCGATCTAAGACTTGGCAAGCATACTGCCCCCTTAGGTCAACCTAATGGCCACTTCACTGATTCAACTGATTCGCCTACAGTTGAGAGTCGACATACCATTAGGCAGTGGAGTGTCCAGGCACCGGACATTAAATCTGAAGCGACGGTAAAGCAAACTGTGACGATACCTGCAACTTCAGTTATTGATGCAGTGATGTTGTCCGGGATAAACGCGCGAACGAGTGCAACAGGGGGGACTACGGGGGGATCAATTATTTCGGCAAATAACGTAGGATCCCCTTTTATTTCTCGTGTGAAGGGTGCTGCAATTTTGCCAAATGGGTGGCGAGTGGCTGATTTAACGGATTGCTTTCTCTCGGGCACTGGAATTGGGATTCTTTCTACAGAGCGTGCTAACGTAACTGCTGACAAGTTAACATGTATAAATAGCGTGGGTTTAATCTTTGAGGCCAAAATCAAAGCCTACGGTGTCGATCTTGACGGTATACAGGGCTTATCGGGTCGGTTGGTTACCAAGCAGGGAACAATATTGGCCAAAGAGGCTGCAGCCGGCATGTTTGCAGGCGTAGGCAGCGCGTTCTCTCCTCAAGCGTTACCAAGCTATAACTCAAGCGCTACTAGCGGCGCGCAGCAGGGATATGTCCTGCCAAATACGAGCTTGATAGCAGGTAGTGCAGTGGGGCAGGGAGTAAGTACGTCTTTGGGGCAACTGTCTAAGTTTTATTTAGACTATGCGAGGCAGATGTTCCCAATTGTTGAGGTCAACGCTGGCACTCGTATCTCTTGGGTCGTGCAGGAGTCATTTGATTTGGTTTTTGTTGCCTCGAAATAGAACAAGCCCATCAAAGATGGGCTTGTAGGCGTGCAAAGTCAAATCATCCGGCCTAGACCGGTGAGAGACAACTTAATTTAAGCGCGCTTCTTAGCTGCTGTCTTAGTCGCATTGATAGCAGAGTGAGTAGCAGTTTGGATGTTAGCCTCAGCTACTTCACTTGCGTGTTTTACTGCTTTTTGTACAGATTCCATTGCATTAGTACCTGCTGAATAAGCGCTTTTGAAAAGCGCAACAGCTGCTTCGGAACCAGCTGGTGCATTTTTAGAAGTTGCATCAATCAGGCTAGAAATAGTGTGCTGAGCTTCTGCAACTTTTTCTTCTGCAGTTTTAGTAAATTCAGCTGTAGTTGCTGAAGTAATGTCATAAACATGGCGTCCGTAAGAAGTCATTTTCTCAGCGATAGGTTGAAACATAGCAGTTTGTACGCTAATGAATTCCTGTGGATCTTTAATGCTCATTAAAGATTGTGCGTGTCCCATTGTTTCATTGATTGCGGCTTTGCCTGCTGCAACATTGAGTTCGATAAGCTTTTCAACTCCTTCGAAAGCTTTTTCAGTTAAACCAAATAAAGTGGAAGCGTTTGCTTTTTGAGCGGAAACTAATTGTTCAGGTGTTAGCATGGTTTTCTCCAAGAGTGATAGTGAGGTAATGTCTTTCTTGTCTGCTCCCTGATGTTGCGGTGCAGCATGTAGTTAGTATAGGGTTAGCCCTTGTTAAATCAAGGGTTTCAAGGCCTGTTGTAGGTTGATTAGAGCCTAGATCCTAAACTCCATTTTCTGCTTCTATTTTAAAAAAAACCAATTAAATCAAACACTTAATGTATTTTTCATGAGGTGAAGTCAAAGTGTTGGACTCTTTGCCAAGGGTTTGAGCCGATTTTGTAGCCTTGATTCTGTTGGGATTCAAAAGTTAAGGGCAGGGGGAGCTTTAGGGGGAGACCACATTCGAGAGACAATCCCTTTCTTGTGAAAATATACTACGCACCCCCCAATGTTCAAAAACTTCCTCCAGGGCACAGATTCCCTATGGAGAAGTATGAGATGCTGAGGCAAAGATTAGCCTGCGATCTACCTGATTGCGAACTCCTTTTGGCAACTCCAGTCTCTGAGGGGCAATTAGCACTCGTGCATGATGTTAAATACGTGAGTGATGTGTTTGAAGGACTGCTTACCCACGCTCAACAGCGAGAAATAGGATTTCCTTGGTCACTGGGTATGGTTGAACGCGCGCGGGGTTCCTCAGGTGCGACTTTAATGGCCTGTAGAGCAGCGCTTAAGGAGGGTATTTCCGCCAATATTGCAGGTGGTACACATCACGCTTACAAGGACCGTGGAAGCGGATTTTGCGTCTTCAACGATACTGCGGTTGCAGCGCGCTCGATACAGTTAGAGGTACAAAGAGCAAGTTCAGGTGCAGGCTCTTTTGGTGCTGTGGGAGTTATGAAGGTTGGAGTGATCGATTTGGATGTTCACCAAGGAAACGGTACAGCCAAGATTTTTGAGCATGATCCAACTGTTTTTACACTCTCCCTACACGGAGCTAAGAATTTTCCGTTTCAAAAGGAGGTGAGTGATTTAGATGTCGAATTACCCGATGGTTGTGCAGATGCTGAGTATTTAAATGCCTTAAAAAACGCACTGGATAGGTTTGAGGCACTGTTTAAAGCTGACTTTATCATTTTCCTTGCTGGGGCAGACCCCTACGCTGGGGATAGATTGGGTAGGTTGGCGCTCAGCATTGAGGGGCTTAAAAAACGAGATGCCGTGGTCTTTGAGTGGGCGCAGTCTCGGGGTTTACCCATTGCATTTTCGATGGCTGGAGGTTATGCCGTTCCTATTACGGATACCGTTGAAATCAATATCAATACCTTTAAAATGGCTCAACTGTATTTTTTGAAATATGGTTTTTAAATGGCAAATACAGAATAACTCCGTGACAGAACTCTTCCTATGAATCAGCTCGCTAGGGCGCAACCCCTGCTTAGAAATCAATTTAAAGTGTTTAAATCCATCTCCACTAGGTGGATGGATAATGATTGTTATGGACATGTCAATAATGTGGTTTACTACAGTTGGTTTGATACCGCAGTCAATTCCTATTTGATTGAAGAGGGCGTGTTAGATCCGAACGCAGGAAGCACAATTGGTCTTGTTGTCAGTTCGAGTTGTAATTATTTTGATCCCATCTCCTACCCCCAACCCGTTGATGTCGGTATCGCTGTGACTCGGATTGGGAGATCGAGCGTTGAATATAGAATTGGAATATTTGCGCAGGATTCAGTTCAAAGTTCTGCATGGGGTAAGTTTGTTCACGTTTACGTATCCCCTCTGACTCGTAAACCAGTTGATCAATTGCCAGACACCTTTAAACTCTCATTAGAAAATATTTATGTCCCCGCCTAAATTTGAACTCGGTACTTTGGATCATGCCGTTTACACACGCAAATCTGTAAGAGCGTTCACTAATCAACCCGTACCTAGGGAAGTTTTAAAGTCCCTCATTGAGTCCGCATGCCGGGCCCCGTCCGGTACGAATACCCAGCCGTGGCGGGTTTACGTTTTAGAGGGCGCTGCAAGGGATAATTTGGTAGATGAGGTTTGCAAAATTCACGATGCAATGGCCAAAGATCCTGAATTAGCCAAACAATATACAGACTCATACGACTATTACCCTGAGAAGTGGATTAGTCCCTTTATTGACAGGCGTCGCCAAAATGGATGGGGTTTGTATGGGTTACTGGGTATCGATAAGACACAAAAGGACAAGATGCATGCCCAGCAACAACGAAATTTTAGATTCTTTGATGCACCCGTAGGACTTATGTTCACGCTTAACACGGCAATGGGGCGAGGATCTTTGTTAGATTACGGGATGTTTTTACAAACTTTAATGTTGGCCGCAAGAGGGGTTGGCTTGTCCACTTGCCCTCAAGCAGCGTGGCTCGCCTTCTCCAAGATCGTTCACCAACACATCAAGGCAGGGCCTGATGAGATGCTTGTTTGTGCAATGTGTTTAGGCTATGAGGATACGGACGCATTGGTTAATACCTTTGAAACACCAAGAGAAAGCGTTGATTCAGTCCTCACATGGGTTTAAATGGCGATTGATGCCGCATACAACCCAACAATAACTAACACTGCGATTGCTTAAAAATGATAATCACCAGTTTGCTTGATACTGATCTTTATAAATTCACAATGATGCAGGCTGTGTTGCACCAGTTCCCTGGTGCGCAGGTTGAGTACAAATTTAAGTGCCGTACGCCAGGTGTTAAGTTAGCACCGCTCGTTGATGAGATAAAAGCAGAGGTCAGATCTTTGTGTGGACTCCATTTCAAAGAAGATGAGCTTCGGTATTTAAGATCCTTAAGATTTATAAAAAGTGATTTTGTAGATTTTTTGGGGATCTTTAAGCTTAACGAAAAGTGTATTCAAATTGAACCATTGAAGAGTGGTGAAATAGATATCACAATTAAAGGGCCTTGGCTTCATACCATACTGTTTGAAATACCGATCTTGGCGATTGTCAATGAAGTTTATTTTCGAAATACCTTTGCTGTGCCAGATTTTGTTGAGGGGAGGCGTCGATTGACTGAGAAGGTAAGCCTGCTCAATTCAAAGGATCTGATGGACATTCGTATTGCTGATTACGGTACTCGAAGGCGTTTCTCAAAGGCTTGGCACGAAGAGGTGCTACGCGTTTTATGGGCCAGTTTGGGGGCGCAGAAATCGGGTCAATTTGCCGGCTCAAGCAATGTTTTGTTTTCGATGAAACTCGGATTCAAACCACTCGGAACAATGGCGCATGAATATTTACAAGCTTGTCAAGCGCTTGGACCGCGATTAAGAGACAGTCAAGTATTTGGTTTTGAGACTTGGGCTCGAGAATACAGGGGCGATCTTGGCATTGCACTGAGTGATGTGTACGGTATGGGTCCTTTTTTGAGAGACTTTGACCTGTATTTTTGTAAACTCTTTGATGGATCCCGTCATGATAGTGGAGACCCTTTTGATTGGGGTGAGAGAATGATCGCGCACTACAACAAGAATAGGGTAGATCCATTGACTAAAACTCTTATTTTCAGCGATGGTTTGACTGTTCCCCGAACGATTGAGCTTTACAAACGTTTCAAAGGACGTTGCTTGATGGCGTTTGGTATTGGTACTAATTTGACCAATGATTTAGGCTACGAGCCACTCCAAATCGTGATCAAAATGGTGAAATGTAATGGCCAACCCGTTGCTAAATTATCAGATACACCGTCCAAAAATATGTGCGAAGATGAGAAGTACCTTGCTTATCTGCGACAGGTTTTTGAAATCGAGACGCCCCAGTAAATCGCACTCCCTTAGCCATCTCTACCCTCATCAATGAATAAACCATCACTCCTTATCGCGCGTCAAATCTATCCTGAAGTGCTTGCAAAGTTAGAGCATCACTTCCAAGTCGATTACAACGAATCGGATGAGGTTTATTCCAAAGAGATTTTGATCCAAAAACTAAGCGGCAAACAAGCAGCTATGACAACGGGTACGGAGAGAATTGATGAGGATGTTCTTCTCGCTTGTCCTCAGTTGAAAATTTGTGCAAACATTGCTGTTGGCTATAACAATTTTGATGTAGCGAGTATGACCGCTAGGAAAGTCACGGCGACTAACACGCCCGATGTTCTTACTGAGACCACAGCAGACTTTGGCTTTGCGCTGATGATGGCTACTGCCAGAAGAATTGCAGAGAGTGAGCACTTTCTCAGACAAGGTTTGTGGAAAAAGTGGAGTCTTGATATGTTCTCTGGCACGGACGTCTCTGGCAGTACCCTTGGGATTTTGGGCATGGGCCGCATCGGGCAAGCTATTGCTAAGCGAGGCGCACATGGCTTTAATATGCGGGTCATCTATCACAACCGATCTCAGCTCTCAGACACTTTAGAGCAAGCGTGCAAAGCGCAATACGTGAGCAAAGAGGAGCTTTTAAAAACCTGCGATCATCTGGTCCTCGTGCTTCCCTATTCGCCCCAAGCGCATCACACCATCGGTGAATCTGAGCTAAAGATGATGAAGCCCAGTGCAACGCTGACCAATATTGCAAGGGGTGGCATTGTCGATGATGCCGCATTGGTGAGAGCCCTTCGCGCTGGGCAGATAGCTGCGGCTGGTTTGGATGTGTTTGAGAATGAGCCTCAGCTTAACCCTGAGCTGCTTACCGTGCCAAACGTGGTGCTTACACCCCACATTGCAAGTGCTTCTAGGAAAACACGATTGGCAATGGCTGAATTGGCTGCAGAGAACTTGATTTCTTTCTTTGCAAAAGGGCAAGCCCTTACCCCTGTAAATCATTGGTAATTAATTGTGATGAGTGGTGGTCAGATTAAATCCAATGATTTGCTAAATAACTTAATGAACTCAATTAAAGAGAATTAGATATGGACCTAGGATCAATTATTTTGCTTGTATTGGTATTCTTGGTTTTCTACCAAGTCTTTGTTCAACTGTCCAAGAAAACCAAAAAATCACGAGATGCATCCTCAGAGCAGTATCAGCTACTGATAGAAAAATTTGAGCGCCTAGACCGTGCTTTTAAATATGAACTAAACGATATTTCTAGATCTATGGCAAGTTTGCAAGCGCTATATGCAAGTGCGCCTGCATCCCCTGACATCATAGAGCGACTCGATAAAATCGAGTCTACCCTCAAGTCTATGGGGACGCCCCCCATCAATGCAAAAAATCTTGATGCCTCGAATTAAAGTTACTCGTTGAATCGTCTGTGCTAGATGAAGTCGGATTAATGAAGTCTAATTTTAATTATCAACTCAGGCTTCGCTTTTCCAGAAATCTTGAATGATTTGCCAAGCTTCCCCGATGTCATCAACGTATTTGAATAAATCAAGATCCTCTTCATTGATTGCACCTTCCTCAACTAGCATATGAGGGTCAAATAGTCGTTTCCAGTATTCGGAGCCAAATAAGATGATCGGAACTGGCTTAGATTTTTTGCATTGAACAAGCGTCAAAGTCTCAAAGAGTTCGTCCATAGTCCCAAAACCACCTGGGAATGCAACCAAGGCTTTTGCACGCATCATGAAATGCATTTTTCTGAGTGCAAAGTAATGGAATTTAAAGCTTAGGTTGGGGGTGATGTACGGGTTAGGTTCTTGCTCGTGGGGGAGTGCAATGTTTAATCCTACGCTCATGCCACCTGCCTCTTGAGCGCCGCGGTTGGCAGCCTCCATAATGCCTGGCCCACCTCCCGTGCAAACAAAGAACTGCTCCTCGGGATTTAATTCTCTGCACTCGTGCGTAATTAAACTTGCAAAGGCCCGGGCCTTTTCATAATAAACCGCATTCTTAAGCAGTATCTTTGCTTTCTTAATGAGCTGTGCGTCACCAGAGTCGATTGCTTGTGCAAGTGCTTGATGTGACTCCTCTTCGCTTTTAAAGCGCGCACTACCAAAGACGACGACAGTATGATTAATTCCCAACTCTTGCTGGGCTAAGTCTGGTTTGAGGAGTTCGAGCTGAAAGCGAATACCTCTGGTCTCGCGCCTGAGAAGAAACTCTGCATCGGCAAACGCTAGCCTATTGGAGATGGGCTGTAGTTGTTTTTTGCCGTCAATATTTGCTCTGAGATCACTCCACGCATCCGCAATACGCGGATCTTTATTGTTGATCATGCCGTCCATTGTCTAGCTCCTAGGTTGGGAAGGTTTATTTTAGGGAGGCCCTAAAAAACAACAAGCTCCTGATTTGACTCTGGAGCTTGTTTTAATGAGTGAATGTTGTGCAAGAAAATTTGGACGCTTACACTTGAACTGGACTCACTGAATGAGGGAATTTTTGTTTTTAAACTCGGCGTCTGTATTCGCCCGTTCTCGTATCAATTTCAACGATATCATTTTGGTCAACAAAAAGTGGTACTGGGACCTCAAAGCCCGTTGCGATCTTAGCAGGCTTTAAAACTTTACCAGAGGTATCCCCTTTAACAGCAGGCTCAGTCCAGGTAATTTCACGCTCAACACTTGTTGGCAGCTCGACCGATATGGCCTTGCCTTCATAGAAAACCACCTCAGCTGTCATGCCTTCTTGCAAGTAATTGAGGGAGTCACCCATGTTTTCATTTTCAACTTCGTATTGGTTGTACTCTGCATCCATCCAAACATACATTGGGTCAGCAAAGTAGGAGTACGTACATTCTTTTTTATCCAAAATGATTTGATCCATTTTGTCATCAGCTTTGAAAACGACTTCGGTTCCAAAGTTATTTAAAAGGCTCTTAAGCTTCATACGCACAGTTGCTGAATTACGTCCACCACGTGAATATTCTGTTTTTAAGACCACCATAGGATCTTTGCCGTACTTAATAACGTTTCCTGCGCGAATTTCTTGAGCAATTTTCATAAGACTAAATCGAGGTTCATTCAAGTTAATTGGTATTCCCAACAAAGCATTTGTACATCCAAGTACTTTATTGATAAGTTAAGAGGCCTATCAAATACATTGCTTTGCGCATCCGGGACAACCTAGGATTCTACCGTTTTCTGGCGTTTTTCATCCACAAAGTTCATCAACTGGGTCACCAAATCTGCTTGTTCTAGCAAATTACTGCGAATTTTGATACACCATTGCCTCCAAATCGACCATTTTTCAATGTCAAATTGGGAGGGCAGTATGAATGTATAGTTTTCGTATTTATTCCATCCCCAGTGAATTTCTTTCACAAACAATGGGCATTCCAATAAATCCAAGAGCGCATTTAATTTCGTGAAGTGTGCATTGTCAGATTGTTTGTAAATTTGCCAAATCCAGGGCTTTCCAACCCAAATGGCTCTAATTAGCGAGTCCTCGCCCCTTACAAAATTTAGATCATTTCTCCAAAGCATATCGTCAAACTGGTCTTGAGTTAATGCATCAAGAAAACTTAACTGTGTATCTGCCAGGTTGGCCCCCCCATTGTTATTGGTGTTAGAAACCAGCTGTTTCATCAAATCCTGTGCTTCCCCCTTCGGAATACATATAACCGGTTTCGGGTTAAATTTACGCTCCTCCCCCCCAATCTCCCTTAGGAGTTCCTCTAAAGGTGCGTCTGGGTAGCAAAATAGCCCAATTCTTAAGAGTTGATCATCGGATTTGATCTTTGCGTTAAGCTTTATTCTTTGACGGATGCTCTTCTCTAATAATAAGCCCCCGGTGTGTGATGTAAACCCTGGATAAAAAAACCACTTATGAGCACCAGCGCCAGGGCCTGAGAGCAAGGGGGACATCAATCCGTGGTTTCGCTCAGCATAAGCTTCGCCGCTTAGGTACTCAAGATTTATCCACTGTGTTAGTTGTTTGCCTTTTAAAACTTGCACGGCGATCATCTCCTTAAGGTGTGAGGGGATCTCGCAACCAAATGCTTCAATAATGACGTCCATAGCGTTATGCTCTAAGCCGGGGTTGGTCTCCAGGTGTTCAAGATACCAGGGGATGACTTTAATATTGGGGGCAATTTCTGGGGCCATCCAAGTTAAGATTTCAGGCTGATCAATCCATAACTCAACACTGTGTCCTCGCAGGGCCAGTTCCCTGGCAAGTCTTGTGCAAACCCCAGCATCGCCGTAATTATCAACAACTCGACAGAAAATGCACCAATTTAATGGATTCATATAAGCACAACGGGGTCAGATTCAATCAGTAGGTTAGTTAAAACTAACGGCACAATAGCCACTAAGGACTCTGATTTTAATCGAGTCAGTGTATTATTAAATGACTTCGTGGAGTTTGTTCCATTCGCATCATGTGTCTTACTAGCCCCAAAACCAATTACTGAGTTTTAATTTTGTGAAAAAAAAGAAAGATGTCCCTTTAAACAACTCAGCAGTACAAATTAATAGTTCTGGTGTAGTTGATATTGCTGTGCCCGCGGCGCAAATGAAGGACGTTGAACTGCTTTCAACTTCAACTTCAATTTCAACTGTTAATCAGGGTAATTCAACCGAAGTCTCGACTCAGCCAACAAGCAGCAAAGAGGCTTTAATTGAACCAAAGGCTTGCGACACAGACACGAGCGACGAAGGCGGCAAAAAACATTCCGATGAACTCTTAGCCCTTGTTGCCTCTTTGCCTGGATTGCCCGGTGTTTATCGATATTTTGATAAAGACGATCAGCTGCTCTACGTAGGCAAAGCCATACATTTGAAAAAACGTGTGTCGAGTTACTTTACTCGCTCCCATGACGGTTCCCGTATTGGGCATATGGTCAGCAAAATCGTAAGGTTAGAGACCACCGTTGTGCGCTCGGAAGCAGAGGCACTGCTGCTTGAGAACAATCTGATCAAAACTCTCAAGCCTAGATACAACATCTTATTTCGCGATGACAAAAGCTATCCCTATTTAAAGCTTACGAGGGCATTGTTGTCGGATGATAAAACGAGCAAAGATGAGCTTGGACACCCTCATCCCAAGCTCATTCCACGCATGGTTTATTACAGGGGCGCTGTCGACAAAAATCACGACTACTTTGGCCCTTATCCAAGTGTTTGGGCGGTGCGTGAGGCGATCGAGTTGTTACAGAAGATATTCCGCCTTAGGACGTGTGAGGATACTGTTTTTAGGAACCGAACACGGCCTTGTTTGATGTACCAAATCAAGAGATGCTCTGGGCCTTGCGTGGGCAAGATATCTGTAGAGGACTATCAACAAAATGTGAGTCACGCAGGCAAGCTCCTGCACGGCGAGACCCAAGGAGTGATGAAGTCCTTGGAGACCAGGATGATGGAGCATTCCTCTCGCTTGGAGTTTGAGCAAGCGGCTGAGCTTAGAAACCAATTGAGCGCACTCTCTAAGGTCTTGCATCAACAATCTGTAGATACAGTTGATGATAGAGATGTAGATATCTTGGCTGTGGTCGTGCACGGAGGTCGTGCCTGTGTCAATCTAGCGATGGTAAGGGGGGGGCGACATTTAGGGGATCGACCTTATTTCCCAAGCCACGTCGAAGATGCATCGACCAGCGAAATATTAGAAGCCTTCGTCGCTCAGCATTATTTAGAGATACCACCACCTCCAACTTTAGTAACGAATCAGCCTGTTGATAAAGAGTTACTTAGAGTTTTAACTGAGCAAACCGGTATACGAATGACTGCGGTCCATCAGCCCCGTGAGCAACGCAAAACTTGGTTAGAAATGGCTCTTCAAAATGCCAATCTCCAGTTAACCCGTCTGCTCGCAGAGGAGGGCTCACAACAGGAGCGAACTCGCGCTTTGGTTGAATCGATCGATTTAGCTCCCGAGGACTTGGAGCTATTTCGCATTGAGTGCTTTGATATTTCGCATACAAGCGGGGAGGCTACTCAGGCGTCTTGTGTCGTGTTTCATCACCATAAGATGCAGCCCAGTGAATACAGGCGTTACAACATCGAAGGAATTACAGGGGGAGACGATTACGCTGCAATGAAGCAAGTGTTAACGAGACGGTACTCTAAATTAGCCGAACTGGTTAGAAACGGTGAGGCAAAGTTTCCAGATCTTGTGTTAATTGATGGCGGTAAGGGTCAAGTCTCAATGGCAAGAGAAGTGTTTGAGGCTCTTGATTTAGATCTGTCTCGTATCGTCGGAGTGGAGAAGGGGGAGGGGCGTAAAGTCGGCTTAGAGGATTTGGTGTTTGCGGACGGGCGAGAGAAAATTTACTTGGGCAAAGACTCTGCCGCACTCATGCTAGTTGCTCAAATTAGGGATGAGGCTCACCGTTTTGCAATTACAGGAATGCGCGCCAAGCGGGCTAAAGTAAGAGTTGGTGCAAGTCGAATCGAGGATATTCCGGGTATAGGGCCAAAGAAGCGAGCAAAATTGTTACAGCGGTTTGGCGGTGTTAAAGGTGTTGCAGATGCAAGTGCTCAAGATTTGATGAGTGTTGAGGGGATTTCACCTGAGCTTGCGCAGGCCATCTACCTTGCACTGCGTTGATCCAAAGTTATGGGTTTAGACTTGCAAAGATTAAAACAATTGCCTAAATTTGTTAACTCTTTATAGCTACGTACGCTGTCTTAAAGAGCTTCTAGGTTTTAAATACTAAGTTGAAATACTAGGTTGAAATATTAAAAGTTTGAAGCAAGCCAATTACTGCGAAATGTATTTGCCGCATTAAGGCCGCTTGGATTGAAACTAAGTGTTAGATTCGTATTTAAAGAACTCAAGCATTCGGTCTAATCCACCTGATTCAATGCTCAGTAGGGCTGCTTGGCGAACTATAGGCTTGGCATGGTAGGCCACAGATAGTCCACCTGCGCTGGAGCATGCCATCATCATGGGTATGTCGTTGGATCCATCGCCCACTGCTATCGCCTGGGTTGGGGAAATACCCAAATGTTTGCAAGTTTCAAGGAGCATGCGCTTTTTCTCCTCTCCGTCGCAAATAACACCCCAGTCTTGAGGGACTATGCCTCCAGTTAAAAAACCATTTTCAATCTGAAGTTCGTTGGATCGGCTAAAGTCAATTTGTAAAAGTGATTTAACTCTTTGTGCAAAGTAAGTAAAACCACCACTCACCAACAACGATTTAAGGCCCGCTGCGCGGCATATCGTAAGAAGTCTCTCCGCACCTGGGTTTAGTCGAAGTCTTTGCTCAAACACTTCTTTTAAAGCGCTCTCAGGCGCTCCTTTTAAGAGTGCAACTCTTCGCCTCAAACTCTCTTTAAAGTCCTTGATTTCACCGCTCATGGTCAAGGCCGTGATTTGAGCGACTTCATCCTTTAAACCCACAACACTCGCTATTTCATCAATGCATTCAATATTGATAAGGGTCGAGTCCATATCAAATGCAATTAATTTAAAGTCCTTGAGATACAGGGGCGCGCTACGCGCTTTGAGAACGATCCCGTCTTTGTCTAATGTGAGGGGGTGTGATTGGGTCATGAATTAAAGAATGGCTTTAAAGGATTGGGTCGTAACTGTTTATCGCTCACTGTTGCGCTTGAAGAGCTAGTGTACTGTTGGAGTTAATGGTTGACCCAAATTACGCAGCACATCCCTCACAAGCTGTGCACGGTCTTTGACCTCGGGGAGCTCTCGTTCTATGCGTAATTTATCATTGCCTGCAAGTTTGATATGCTTATTTTTCTGAACCATATCGATGATTTTCATGCCGTCAATGGGTGGGTTGGGTCTAAAGCTAATTGTTGTTACGCCTGGGGCTGAATCTACTTTAGCAACTCCGTAAGGTTTGGCCAAAATTCGCAGTCTATGCACATCAATTAAGGTTTGAACTTGTGCGGGTAACTTCCCAAACCGGTCTACGATCTCCTCCAGTAGAGTATCGAGTTGTTCTAAGTTCTTAGCGGTAGCTAGTTTCTTGTAAAAGGACAGCCGCAAATGTACATCCCCGCAGTAGGAGTCAGGTAGCAAAGCGGGGGAGTGCAAATTAATCTCCGTTGTGACTTGCAGTGGACTGAGTAGATCCGGTTCTTCCCCGTTTTTAAGTGCTCTTACAGCCTCAGAAAGCATTTCGTTGTAGAGTTGGAAACCGATTTCTAGCATATTACCGCTTTGGTTTTCTCCTAACACCTCGCCTGCACCTCTGATCTCTAAATCGTGCATGGCCAGGTAAAAGCCTGAACCCAATTCTTCCATTTGTTGAATAGCATCCAGACGCTGGGAAGCATGTTTTGTAAGACTCTCTATATCTGGTACCAGCAGATAAGCATAGGCTTGGTGATGACTGCGGCCCACACGACCTCTGAGTTGGTGGAGTTGCGCAAGACCAAATTTGTCAGCGCGACTCATAATAATGGTATTCGCACTTGGAACATCGATACCTGTCTCGATAATGGTTGAGCAAAGTAAGATGTTGTGCTTTTGGTTAATAAACTCACGCATCACTCTCTCTAAATCGCGTTCGGGCATTTGTCCGTGTGCAACTGCTATTCGGGCTTCAGGGATCAACTCTTGCAAACGTAGCTTTCTGTTTTCGATGGTTTCAACTTCGTTGTGAAGAAAATAGCATTGTCCGCCACGTTTTAATTCCCTCAACACGGCTTCTCTTATTACCCCGTTACCCTCACTTCTCACAAATGTTTTGATCGCCAAACGTCTTTGAGGGGCTGTTGCGATGACGCTTAAATCTCTCAACCCTTCAAGTGCCATCCCCAAGGTCCTAGGTATGGGGGTTGCAGTGAGGGTTAAGACATCAACTTCAGACCTTAGAGATTTGATCATCTCTTTGTGTCGGACGCCGAATCTGTGTTCCTCATCTATGATCAGCAGGCCCAGATCTTTAAATTTGAGGGATCCACTGATGAGTTTGTGAGTGCCCACTACGATGTCTACAGACCCGTCTTCAATTCCTGTCATTGCTGTTTTGATTTCTTTAGCTGAGCGAAAACGGCTCATCTCTGCAATCTTAATGGGCCACTTAGAGAAGCGATCACAAAGGGTTTGAAAATGCTGTTCGGTTAGGAGCGTAGTTGGGGCTAAAAATGCAACTTGTTTACCGCCCATGACCGCGACAAATGCGGCTCTAAGAGCGACCTCAGTTTTTCCAAAGCCAACATCCCCGCAGATGAGCCGGTCCATAGGCCTAGGGCTAATCATGTCTTGAACAACGGCGTGAATTGCCGCCTTTTGATCCGGCGTTTCTTCAAAACCAAAGTCATTTGAGAAGGTTTCGTAGTCATTCGCAGAATATCTAAAGGGATGTCCTTCACGGAGTGCTCTGCGCGCATAGATATTTAAAAGCTCGGCTGCAGCGTCCCGGATTTGTTCGGCAGCTCTACGCTTGGCCTTATCCCATTGGCCTGAGCCCAAGCGGTGCAAAGGCGCCTCGGACGGACTCACTCCGCTGTAGCGACTAATTAAGTGCAGTTGACTGACGGGCACGTAAAGCATTGCTTGATCTGCGTACTCTAAATGCAGGTACTCTTGCGCTTTAGACGGGGTCGATTCATTTTGTGACTCGGCCGTATTTGCAACCCCTTGAAGATCCATGTGAATTAAGCCTCTGTAGCGACCAATTCCGTGAACGCTGTGAACGACAGGATCTCCTACTTGCAGTTCAGATAAATCTTTTATAAGTGATTCAACGTCACTGGTCTGCTCTTGCTTTCGTTTGCGACGACTGGTTGGACCTGCATCAAAGAGCTCTGACTCTGTGATCAGATCAAGGGATAACTCTGCCGCATTAAATCCGTAGTGCAGTGTTGCAGCAATAATGCCAAGAGACTCTGGGCTTTGCAAAAACTCTTGCAAACTGTCAAAACTCGGTGGTGAAACGTTACTCGCTCTAAGAAAATCCAGCAAACTCGCGCGTCGCCCCTCGCTCTCTGCAACGATTAAAACTTTGTTGGATGTCTCGTTCAGATGTTTTTTGAGCTGACTCAAGGGGTCTTGCGCACCCCGGTGGACACTCAGGTCAGGGAGTGCGCGTGCAAAGCCTTGTGAGCTCAGATCAGGGGCACTAAGTTTGGCCGCACTATTTTCAAGATCGGCTGCAGTTTGGTTTGAAAGAGCGCTTGGTTTTAATACAAGTTGCGTGTAGTTGTTGCAATGTGTAAAAAATTCTTCACTACTCAAAAATAAATTTGCAGGCGCAAGTGCGGGTCGATCGGGATCTCCCTGTGCGAGCCTGTAGCGATCTTGTGTGTCTTGCCAAAACCGTTGAAAAATCGGCTCTAACTCGCCGTGTAAAACGATGGTGGCATTTTGACCTAAGTAATCAAAAACGGTTGCTGTCTCATCAAAGAAGAGGGGAAGGAAATACTCAATCCCCGCGGTTGCGACACCATTTCCTATGTCTTTGTAGATTCTGCTGCGGGTTGGATCCCCTTCAAGTAATTCGCGCCAACGGTTTCTAAACTTTGCACGCGAGTCCTCATCCATTGGGAACTCACGACCTGGCAAAAGCCGCACCTCAGGGACTGGGTAAAGACTCCTTTGTGTGTCGGGATCAAAAGTTCTGATTGAATCAATTTCATTGTCAAATAAATCGACTCTGTAGGGAAACCTGGAGCCCATTGGGAAAAGATCTATGAGTCCGCCCCTGACACAGTACTCCCCAGGACTTATGACTTGGGAGACGTGAGCGTAACCGGCCAGAGTTAATTGTGACCTAAGCTTTGCTTCATCGAGTTTTTGTTTGACCGTGAAATTGAAGGTGTATCCGGCTAAAAAGGACGGCGGAGCAATTTTGTAAAGCGCTGTAGTTGCCGGTATGAGAATAATATCTGCCTCGCCCTGCGAGATTTGCCAAAGTGTAGCTAAGCGCTCACTGATAAGGTCTTGGTGGGGGGAGAAACTGTCATAGGGAAGTGTCTCCCAGTCCGGAAAAATGACGCTTCGAAGGTCAGGATTAAAGAGACCCATCTCATCAATGAGCCTTTGGGCATCGCTTGCATCAGAGGTGATGATGGCAACTTTATTGTTATTCTTTATCTCTTGTGCGCTCAATGAAGCTAGTAGTAGCGCATCTGAGGAGCTAATGGGCCTTTGGATGCTAAGGCGCTTGCCGGGTAATAATTTAGGGGTGTACATCAAATATCTAACTGGAGTAGCAAATTTCAGCGGCAATCGGCCTGTATAAAAGCTATCATTCTAGATTGATTGAACAACAAGTCTCTCATGGATTCAAAATCACCCGATATTCACTTTGTTATTCCTTGTGCTGGCGTAGGATCTCGCTCGGGAATGGGCATTCCCAAGCAGTATGCGGATCTAGCTGGAGTGCCCATGATCGTTCACACACTTAGTGCTTTGCTTCGTGTTGAGTCTGCACAAACTATTTGTTTGGTCGTGAGTCCACAGGACATTTATATTGAAGATATTCTCTCAAACCACCTGAAGGGCAATCAAGTCAACATCTCTGTTGTTTATAAAGGGGGTGATACGCGTGCACAAAGTGTTTTGGCTGGACTTAAATATTTGGAGTCAAAGGGGGCCTCAAAGGATGCTTGGGTCCTTGTTCATGATGCCGCCAGGTGCTTGGTTACAGCGGAGTTGGTCAAGCATTTGATTTCAAATTGTTATGCAGATACTGTTGGAGGACTACTGGCAGTCCCAGTTGCCGATACCTTAAAGCAAGAGGAGGGGGGGCGAGCAGTCAGCACTATCTCTCGAGATACCAAGTGGGCAGCACAAACGCCTCAAATGTTTAGGCTTGGAATGCTTGGTACTGCATTAGAAGAGGGATTAAAATTGAGCGCGGGTTCAAAATTACACGCCGTAACAGATGAATCAAGTGCAATTGAAGCCTACGGCTATAAGCCCTTACTCGTAAGTGGTAGCACTACTAATCTTAAAATAACTTATCCCGCGGATTTCGAAATTGCGCAGGCCATAATTAGGTCCAGGGGCTAGCTTTGGAGCCTAGCCTCAGAGCTTAGCTTTGTGGCTTAGATTTAGGGCTTAGATTTAGAATTCAAACAAAAAACCTCAAAGTTAACCTTCTCTTTATCAATTGGACTCTTAATGCATGACAAATTTTAATTTTAGGATCGGCGAGGGCTGGGATGTACATGCTTTGGTAGAGGGACGGGCATTAATCTTAGGGGGCGTTCATATTCCTTATGAAAAAGGACTAATGGGACATTCTGATGCAGATGTGTTGATACACGCTGTTATTGATGCGTTGCTGGGGGCTGCCTCCTTGGGGGATATTGGACGTCATTTCCCGGACACAGACCCTAAATTTAAAGGGGTCGATTCAATGGCGTTACTGAGTGAAGCCGGCAATTTAATCCGGCAAGCGGGATGGCAGATCGCAAACGTAGATTCCACCATCATTGCACAAGCCCCAAAGATGGCCCCTCACATTCCTCAGATGGTAGTAAAACTTAGCCAGGCTTTGCAAGTGCAGGCGGAGCAAATAAATGTAAAAGCCAAGACGGCCGAGAAAATGGGCCCTGTTGGTTTAGGGCAATCCATTGAGGCCAGAGCAGTCGCTTTATTGTTTCGGGGTTGATTAGTCTGAGGGCGGCGTGGAGGACCTGCGCGCGTCCCCTTGCGTTTCTTGCCAAAGTTCAAGTTCCATTAGATAAGCTTCTTCTGTCAGGCCGTGCCATCCGTTGCACTTACCCGTGGGAGATCTACCGCACCCGCAGGCACCGATATCTTTGGGATCACTTTGAACTCGCATGGAATTTTCTTTGTTAAGTTAGAGGGATTTTTTTAGGCGTTGGCCGAGCAACTGCATTTTATTGGTGCGCTAGCAGATAAATCGGCTGGTATTCATATATTTTGCACCAAGTTCAAACACCAGTTACACCGACAGCATCATTAAAAAGCCTTAATAAAAGCCTTATTAAAAAGCATTAAGTAAGGTAAAGTCTGGAGTAGGTAACTACGCCGAACATTTTAGACTTACCCGATGATTATCCAACAACCTAAACAATTGCACTTTCAAGTATCAGCGAACGAGTCCATGAAACTTGAGGCACACCGATTGGCTTATTACCAATGGGGAGACCCAAAAGCACAACATTTGGTTATCTGCGTACACGGATTAACGCGTCAGGGCCGTGATTTTGACGTTTTGGCTCAATGCTTGCTTGATACCTACGCAAGAAGGGGGGAGTCTGTTCAAATAATTTGTCCTGACGTTGTGGGGCGAGGCGGTAGTGATTGGTTGAGAGAGCCGATGTCCTATCAGTTACCCACATACGCGTACGGACTTAAAAGTTTAATGGATCATCTGATTGAGAGCTCTGGGGCTAGGAGTGTTGATTGGGTCGGAACCAGCATGGGCGGATTGATCGGAATGCTTGTTTGCGCAGTGGATGCGTTCAAGCTTAAAGTACCCGTTAGAAGATTGGTCTTAAATGATGTGGGACCCGTAGTGCAGTGGAGCTTTATTGAGCGTTTGAACACCTATCTCGGACAAGGGGAGAGATTTAATGATGAGGAATCAGGTATTCAAAGATTAGCCGAAATATTTAAGAGTTTTGGTCCGCATACACATGATCAATGGGCGGCTTTGTCTCGACCATTGCTCAAGAAAACAGAGCAAAATAATTGGATTTTTCACTATGATCCAAGGATTGCTGAGCCGGTTAAGCAAATGACGTTAGAAAGCTCTAAAGCAGCTGAGCAAGTGATGTGGACTATTTATGATCAAATTAGTTGTGAGACCTTGTTAATTCGAGGCGCAAATTCCGACCTGTTAACACAAGAGGACGCGGCAATGATGTGCTCCAGGGGCCCTAAACCAGACTTTTATAGTGTCGACGGCGTGGGGCATGCGCCTACCCTTATAGCTGAGGATCAGTTGGTTAGGGTAAAAAACTTTTTAGTCAGAGACTGAATAAACAGATAATCGCTATACAGTAATCGAAACTTTAAATTCATCTAGTGAAGGTATACCGATTGGAAATGCTGGGTCAAAAAAGCTCTGAGGATAAAGAAATCCCTAAAGTTAGCGCAGTTACGCCGCCGGGCGCCAGCCCAGGCTCAGCTGCATCCGGCTTGGATTTAGTAAGTTCATCAACTGCTTTCTCACAAAGCAGTTCGCAGACTGTTAGTCCCCAGGTCCCCGATTTTGTGGCCATCGTCAGCTCCCCAGGTGTAACTGCTAGCCTTGAATCTCAGGAGGAACCTGATGTACTGGCTAAGGCTAGAATTTTTGCAGAAAGACTGCTCGAATTCGAATCTTTGGACAGTGGTGAGAATTCTTTGGCTCATGCAGACGCAGTCGCCTCCATTGTCAAGCAAATTGGGGGGTCTCAGTCTTTGCAAGCTGCTGGCTATTTAGTTTATGCCAGCGCTTATCTGTCTAAGCCTGCGGAGATGATTGGAAAAGTATTTGGTGAGAGCATGACAACGCTTGCAGTTGAGGCAACAGAGCTTTTAAGACTTGAGAGGCAAACGCGGGCAAAACAAAAGTCAAGGCCTAGCAGTGTTAGTGGTGCGAGTGGCTCCACAGTTGTATCCACTGCATCCACTGCATCAGTATCATCCTCAAACGCATTAGATGGAGGTGTTGCACAAACTGAGAATGTAAGGCGTATGTTGCTTGCATTCTCACGCGATTTCCGTGTGGTGATGCTTAGACTTGCCTCATGTGTGCAAACACTGCGGTACTATGCCTCACAAAAAGAAACAGCTCCTCGGGAGGTTGCTCAAGAGGCTTTAAGTATTTTTGCCCCGCTTGCCAATAGGTTGGGAATTTGGCAAATTAAATGGGAGATGGAGGATCTGGCCTTTAGGTTCTTGGAGCCTCAGACGTACAAAGAAATTGCGACGCTTTTAGAGGATAAAAGGGTTGAGCGAGAAGTTTATGTAGAGCAGCTTAGATCGCAACTAGAGCGAGAACTAAAAGAAATTGGTGTCAACGCTCAAGTGTTTGGACGCCCTAAACACATCTACAGCATTGCTAAGAAAATGCGTGGTAAGTCGCTTGGGTTTGATAAAGTCTTGGATATCCGTGCCCTTAGGGTGATTGTTCAAACCAATGATGAGTGCTATTCGGCTCTTGCCCACGTGCATTCAAAACTAAGACCATTGGAGAACGAATTTGATGATTACATATCGCGCCCAAAGCCAAATGGCTACCAATCACTTCATACCGTAGTTGCTGATCAGCGAGAATTGCCTGTTGAAATTCAGATCAGAACCCAACAAATGCACGATCACGCCGAGCACGGGGTTGCTGCTCACTGGGCCTACAAGGAGGCGGGGGCAAAGGGATATGTAGGGGTGAGTGCAGACTCCTCATACGACCAAAAAATCGCTGTTCTAAGACAACTCCTAGCTTGGGAGCAAGATATTTCTGCTCAGTCAGGCGGCGGGAATGAATCTTCACTGTCGAATATTGACACCCTTAGTGACTGGATTTATGTTCTGACTCCAAACGCTGCGATTGTGGAGTTGCCGTCTGGTGCAACGTGCGTTGATTTTGCTTACACGCTGCATACCAATTTAGGTCATAGATGCAGAGGGGGGCGTGTGGACGGCGCAATGGTCACCCTTAATACGCCCCTTAAGAATGGCCAAACCGTGGAGATCATCTCTGCCAAAGAGGGCGGACCCTCTAGAGACTGGTTAAATCCGGATTTAGGCTTTTTGGTCAGCCCGAGGGCACGCTCCAAAGTGCGAGCTTGGTTCAATGCCCTAGCTACACAGGAAAATGTAGCTAAGGGACGTGAGTCAGTAGAAAAGCTATTGCAAAGGGAAGGCAAAACCAGTACCAACTTGGAGGATTTGGCGAGTCAACTTGGTTTTAAAAATGCAGAGACTCTTTTTGAGGTGGTGGGAAAAGATGAGTTTTCGCTCAGAAACATTGAAGTTATTCTGCACCCGCGAGAGGTAGTGCAAGAAACTGAAGATCAGCTTTTCTTAAAGAATGCAAGACTCAAGGAACCTCGCCCAGCAAGTTCGCAAGGTGGAATTTTGGTGGTGGGCGTTGACTCTTTGTTGACTCAGCTGGCACGGTGCTGTAGGCCCGCGCCACCGGATGAGATTCGTGGATTCATTACCCGCGGGAAGGGCGTTAGTATTCACAGGACCTCTTGTTTGAATTTTAAAGAGTTGGTGCTTAGAAACGAAGACCGGGTAATTGAGGTTCAGTGGGGAGGGGCCACACAGACACTAACAAGTGGGCCCACCGTATATCCAGTTGATGTTGAGATCAGAGCTCACGACAGGCAAGGACTTTTGCGAGACATATCGGAAGTTTTCGCTAAAGAGAAGATGAATGTCATAGGCGTTAAGACGGAGTCTATTAAGGGCGTTGCTTGGATGACATTTACTGTAGAAATTACAGACTCTACAAAACTTCAAAAAGTACTTGCGATTATGCGTTCAGTGCCAAGTGTTATCTCGTCTAGACGGAGATAGTTACTTCCTAAGGAGTAGTTAGGCAGTTAAGTCACTCAACTGCGCATGAAATGCGTGCTAGAATACGTGCTCTTTAGGCGCGTAGCTCAGCTGGTTAGAGCACCACCTTGACATGGTGGGGGTCGTTGGTTCGAGTCCAATCGCGCCTACCAAATTAGCCTTATAAATCAATCATTTATATTTCGATTGGTTGGCAATATTGGTAGATTCTTAATTTTAAAAAACTAAAACTAAAACCAGATCCAAAACTCTATTCCGGTTGTCATAACTGTTGAACTACAGATATATTTTTTGCTATTCCTGCCAGTGATCCTTAGATATATTGGGATAAGTATGTCGGATCCATTCTCATTTCCCAAAACGGCTATATTAATCAACCACTTAAAGCAGGTGCGTATGGCTAGGATCTTCGATAAATACCTGGTAAAAACCCTTGAAAACAGCCTTAAAGTGCGTATTTAGCAGGATTACTGGGTGACCCAGTTGCTAGCGCGGCAAAAGAAAATAGCTAGAGCAGTGCTATCAATCTTATACTTATGGGGGGTATTAAAAGTTGCTCGGTGTCCGACTTCGGATAAATTAATACTTTAATTTTTAAAACTAAGTGAATTCAAGGAAAGATAAATGGTACAAATTGATTTAAATGAAAAAAAGTTCAATACGGACGGCATATTTTTCAAATCAATTCGAGATTTTTCGTCCGTTGAATTTCGGGTTTGGACGATACTCATCAACATAGTTATCTGTATTTCTTGTTTTTCATTGGCACTGGAAACTGTCGATGAGTTTTATGAAAAATATAATCTTTTACTTAAAACAATTGAATATGGTGCTGTCACTATATTTGCAATTGACTATGTATTGAATGTTTATTTTGCAGATAATCGCATAAAGTATGTGCTCAGTTTTTGGGGATTGGTTGATTTACTCTCCATCCTTCCTACCTTGTTGCAGGTCGTTAATTTATCTGCTTTCCAAAGTACCAAGTTGATTCGATCACTCAGAGCGATCAGATCGCTACGGGTATTGAAAATGGTCAAAATTGCGTTTTTAAATAACTCTGAAAAACACAAAGTAAATCCGGTTGTAACCAATTTAAAAATTTATTTTGCAATCTTTTTCTCTGTGATTATGATTTGCAGCTCACTTATGTTCTTGGTGGAGGGGAGTCTTTATACCAATCAGGCACTTGAGCAAGGGCGTAATGAGTTGGTAGAGATTGCGATGGCGCAAAACATCGATATAGATAAAAATCCTGAAGCCATTAAGTTTGTTCCTGTAGACCCTATTAGTGGATCTGAAATACCTGAAGATAAAAGATTTTTCACATCCATCCCAACTGCTATGTGGTGGTGTGTGTTAGCTGTAACGGGTTACGGGGACATGTTTCCTGTGACTGTTGGCGGGAGAATGGTTGCTTGCATGACCTTTTTATTGGGCTTAACTTTGTTTGGTATCCTAATCATAATCGTGGGCAATAGCATTATTAAACTCTTCTTTATCGATCCTAATGAGGACGATCCTGCCCAGGCTCATTCCAGGGACTCTATTCTCAACGGTATGCTGAAAAGGAACTGGATTTCCGCCGAAAAGGCCAAGGAAATTGAGCTCTTGTCAGAGCACGATATTATTCAAAAATTCAAATCTTTGTAAGCGCATAAATTATTTTTAAATTAGACTTCTCTATCAAGAGTTAATTTAAGCGGTTTTTTATATGCACATCTAACACCCATAGGATTAACCGCTTTGAATGCAAAGTCCCCCAAGAACAGTTCTAAAGTTACGCAAGCTGCGGCGGGGCAACGTGTTATTAAAAAGTATCCAAACAGAAGACTCTACGACACGCTGACCTCAACTTACGTCACTTTAGCTGAGGTGAAGCGACTCGTTGTTGAGGCGAAGCAGTTAAGGGTAGTGGATGCTAAGACCCAAGAGGATATTACCCGAAGCATTCTTTTGCAAATTATTTTAGAGGAGGAGACAGGCGGTGTTCCCATGTTCTCTGAGTCTGCACTGCTCAATATCATTCGGTTCTATGGTCAACTCATGCAGGGTTTTATGGGGGAGCATTTGGAGAAAAACATCCAATCTTTTATGGACCTGCAAATTGAGATGGCAGGCAAGCAAAGTCCACCCACCCCCGAGGTTTGGAAAAAAATAGTAGCCATGAACTCGCCTGTGATGCAATCCTTGGTTCAGACTTATGCTGAAACGTCACGCGAGGCTTTCCAAAAGATGCATGATCAAATGGATCAGCAGACCAAACAGATATTGGACGCCATGCGGATTAAGCCTTCTGCATAATACGCAGCCTAAAAACGCGGCCAAAAAAGTATGGGTTTACTCCATAAAGGCAATATCCTGAGACAATAGGCGCTATGAACACCGCACAACCAAGCTCAACTGCTGACTCTCAGTCTCAACACAAAATACTTCCAACGACAGACAAAGCCCCGCAAGTTGGTTTTGTCAGTTTGGGTTGCCCAAAAGCCTTGACTGACTCAGAGCTCATACTCACGCAACTAAGCGCTGAAGGCTACCAGACCTCCAAGTCCTATGCAGGCGCTGATTTGGTGATCGTCAATACATGCGGCTTCATAGACGCTGCGGTCAAAGAGAGTCTAGATACTATTGGCGAGGCTCTTGCAGAAAATGGCAAAGTCATTGTGACGGGTTGCCTTGGGGCTAAACAAGACGGTACGGGCCATAATTTAGTTCAAAGTATTCATCCTAAGGTGCTTGCAGTTACTGGGCCTCATGCGACTCAGGAGGTGATGGACGCAGTGCATACCTATTTGCCTAAACTGCATGATCCCTACACGGACCTCGTTCCTCAAGCTATCTCTGCTGCAGGGATTAAATTGACCCCAAGGCATTTTGCATATTTGAAGATCAGCGAAGGCTGTAATCACAGGTGTACGTTTTGTATTATTCCCTCCATGCGGGGGGACCTTGTATCTCGTCCAATCGGAGAGATTTTGGTGGAGGCTAAAGCGCTTTTTGATTCAGGCGTGAAGGAGCTTTTAGTCATTAGTCAAGACACTTCAGCGTACGGCGTTGATATCCGCTACAGGACCGGGTTTTGGGACGGAAAGCCAATACGGAGTAGGACTTTGGAGCTGACGCAGGCCCTCGCCGAAATTGCTGAACCCTACGGCGCGTGGGTACGCTTGCATTATGTTTACCCCTACCCAAGCGTTGATGAGTTAATCCCTTTGATGGCGAGCGGGCGCATACTTCCCTATTTAGATGTTCCCTTTCAGCACAGTCACCCGGCTGTTTTAAAGCGAATGAAGCGTCCCGCAGACGGTGAGAAAAATATCGAGCGAATAAAAGCTTGGCGCGAGGTGTGCCCCGAAATCGTCATTCGAAGCACTTTTATTGCTGGATTCCCGGGGGAAACAGAGGAGGAATTTCAGCACCTGCTGGACTTCCTTGAGGAAGCGCAACTAGACCGTGTGGGTTGTTTTGCCTATAGCCCCGTTGACGGGGCAGGTGCCAACGATTTGCCAGGTATGCTTGAAGAGGGGGCTCGAGAGGACAGGCGGGACCGCTTTATGAAAGTAGCTGAAGCCGTCTCCATAGGGAAGTTGGAAAAAAGGGTGGGGTCTACGATGCAAGTCTTGGTGGATGCAGCCCCTGCAATGGGGCGCAGAGGAGGCGTTGGCAGAACCTACGCTGACGCCCCTGAGATCGACGGTGTGGTTCATCTTTTACCGCCTGAGAAAATCAGTAAGACTCTAAAAGTGGGTGAATTCACCCGAGTTCGAATCGTTGGGACCCAAGGCCACGACTTGGTCGGATTGCCTATTTGAATCTGTTTTCAAGAGGCCCTTAACCCGTTCGAGGTGAGGGTTAAACCCTCGGATAACGTTAATAACGGTTTTAACTGCACTTAAAGAAAACCAAACGTAGCTGCTCACTCCTCCTTAAATTTAGCGATAATGTGCGAGAGGCTCATAACTCAACTCTACTGCCCGTCATAAGGTGTTTCAGGTAAGAGATTTTTAAACTGAATTCGGAGATACAACATGTTCAAAATTAGTAAACGCTCTTTCACCCAAAAGTTAGTCAAGACTGCGCTGGGTGTTGCAGCATTCTCAACTCTCACCGCTTTTGCAGATGAGCCTTTCAAAATTGGGCTTATTTTGCCGATGACGGGTCAGGCTGCATCTACTGGCAAACAAGTTGAGGCCGGTGTGAGGCTTTATATGGCTCAAAACTCGGGCAAGATTGCAGGTAGGAATGTTGAATTGATCGTTAAAGACGACACGGGTTTGCCTGACGTTACTAAACGTATTGCTCAAGAGATGGTGGTAAATGATAAGGTTGATGTGTTGGCCGGTTTTGGTTTGACACCACTTGCCTTGGCTACAGCACCGATAGCGACTCAGTCCAAGACTCCACTGGTTGTTATGGCCGCTGCTACTTCAAGTATTACATTGGCATCTCCTTACATTATCCGAACCAGTTTTGCATTACCACAGGCTGCAGTGACAATGGGTGACTGGGCTGCCAAGAACGGTATCAAAAAAGCTGTAACGCTGGTGTCCGATTACGGCCCAGGTATAGATGCAGAAAAGT
Source organism: uncultured Burkholderiales bacterium (assembly GCA_903896615.1). Lineage (GTDB taxonomy): Bacteria > Pseudomonadota > Gammaproteobacteria > Burkholderiales > Burkholderiaceae_C > Limnohabitans. The sequence continues at coordinate 6,240 of CAITYM010000112.1, read as the reverse complement.
TCTTTAGAGAGCGACTTTTGTTAAACGGTGGACAAATTATGGAGGCAATGCGTGTTCCGCTTCGCAATGCTGACTTTGCGCCCTTTCTTCAAAAAGTGCGTGATTTAAAGCCTGAAGCGCTTTTCGTATTTGTGCCCTCCGGTCAAGGCACACAAGTGATGAAACAGTTTGCTGAACGCGGACTCGACAAGACTGGTATCAAGTTGATTGGTACGGGCGACGTGACAGATGATGATTTGCTCAACGGCATAGGTGATGTATCACTTGGAATGGTTACATCGCATCACTACTCAGTGACCCACAAATCAGCGGTTAATCAAAAATTTGTTGAAGCTTTTGAAAAAGCCAACAACAAAATGCGTCCTAACTTCATGGCCGTAGCAGGGTACGACGGTACTCGCGTTATTTATGAAGCTTTAAAAGCTACTAAAGGTAAAGCGGGTGGAGATGCGCTCTTGGCAGCTATGAAGGGCCAAATATTTGAAAGCCCAAGGGGCCCGATGTTCATTGACGCGCAAACCCGTGACGTTGTACACAATATGTACATCAGAAAAGTTGAGAAAATCAATGGAGAGTACTTCAATACTGAGTTTGAAACAATTAAGGACGTTAAAGATCCCGGTAAAACTCAATAAAGTATGGGTTAATTGACTTTGGGGGCGGTGATTCATTTGGATTCCACCCCCCCCCAACCCAAACCTACCCAAACCTACCCAAACTCTTTGTTTGTGTATTTAATATTTAGCATCAAACTACAAGCGCTTCATTTTTTATGTTGACTATTCTCTTTGACGGTGTGGCTTACGGCATGCTTCTTTTTGTGCTGGCGGTTGGACTGGCTGTAACGCTTGGTCTGATGAACTTTATCAATCTGGCGCACGGTGCATTTGCAATGCTGGGCGGGTATTGCACCGTCCTTTTAATGCAGAAATTTGATGTTCCTTTTTTGGTCTGCCTGCCTCTGGCCTTTTTAGTGAGCGCGGCCCTTGGCGCAATATTAGAGCGCACGTTGTATCGACCCCTTTATAGAAGGCCGCACCTAGATCAGGTACTCTTCTCTATCGGGCTCGCGTTTATGTCCGTTGCGGGCGCTGATTACTTGATGGGGTCGGGACAGCAAAATATACAGTTGCCACTTTGGTTAAAAGGACGTACTGAAATTGGTGAAGACCCCTGGACTTTAGGAATGGGGCACTATAGGTTGTTAATTATCCTTATTTGCGCACTTCTCACGATTGCCCTTCAAAGCACGCTTACTAAAACAAGATTTGGTAGTCAACTGCGCGCTTCGGTGGACGATCCCGTGGTCGCATCAGGTTTGGGTATAAATGTAAATAAAGTGTTCTTGCTTACGTTTGCTGTTGGATCCGGGCTAGCAGGTCTTGGTGGTGCACTGGGTGCGGAGGTGTTATCTATAGACCCAATCTTTCCACTTAAATACATGATTTATTTTCTGATAGTTGTCTCAGTTGGAGGAACGTCCTCCATTACTGGGCCACTGTTGGCCGCTTTGCTGCTTGGGATTGCGGATGTTGCTGGTAAATACTACGTTCCCAAGTTGGGAGGTTTTATTGTGTATTCACTGATGATCATCATCTTACTTTGGCGTCCACAGGGGCTTTTCTCCAGAGGGGGTAAGTCATGAGCGATATGTCTACCCCTAGATCAAATTCACCTAGCTCACCTAGCTCACCTAGCTCATCTAGTTCACCCAGGACAACCGCTAATGATCTGAGTTTAATGCGCTCCTCACTGCAGCAAGTATCCAAAATAAAGCTCGCGGAGGTTCTTTTTTGGATTCTTGCGTTCGCAACTCCTTTGGCCTTTCCTAGTCATGACATGATGATTAGTGAGATTGCGATTACGGCTTTATTTGCATTGTCTTTGGATTTGGTCCTAGGCTACAGCGGTATTGTCTCGCTTGGTCATGCTGCATTTTTTGGCTTAGGTGTTTACGCCGCCGCCTTGTTTGCTAAATTCTTTATTGCGGATCCACTTGTTGGACTCCTTGTTTGTGGACTTTTTGCGGGCGCCCTTGGTTGGATTTGTAGCTTCACTATTTTGAGGGGAAGCGATTTGACCAGATTGATGGTAACTTTGGGTGTTGCACTCATCCTCTTGGAGTTGGCCAATCAAATGGATTGGCTAACAGGAGGATCAGACGGCTTGCAAGGTGTTTTGATTGGTCCTGTGCTTGGGCACTTTGAGTTTGATTTAGAGGGGCGCACTGCGGCTTGGTACGCTATCAGTATTGCAATGATTCTTTTCTTGTTGGTTCGTAAGTTGGTTAATTCACCTTGGGGTTATACGCTTAGGGTGATTAGAGACAATAGACTCAGAGCAATGGCTATAGGAGTACCCGTCTCTAGGGTTCTCATCAGTGTCTACACCATTGCTGCAAGCATTGCGGGAGTCGCAGGCGGGGTGCTGGCACAAACGACTGGCTTTGCATCTCTGGATGTTTTTGCATTTGACCGATCAGCAGATCTGATGTTGATGCTTGTGATTGGTGGGGTAGGGTGGTTGTACGGCGGTATTGCCGGTGCGATTATTTTTAAAATTTTGCAAAGTGAGCTCTCCGCCGTCACGCCGCAGTATTGGATGTTTTGGATTGGACTTTTATTAATTGTGCTGGTGCATGTTGGGCGCGACAGAATTAAGGGATGGTTCATGCCTGTGAGCCTTTGGGGTAGGTTGGGTAAATCAGCACAGGGTACAAGTCATGGGGGTGGTGTATGAGCGCACCCTTCCAGAGTCAACCAATGGACACAGTTTTGTCAGCTGTAGGGTTGGTCAAAACCTTTGGCGGTATCAAAGCAACTCAAAACGTAACCCTTCACCTCAAGCACGGTGCACGACACGCATTGATTGGGCCTAACGGGGCCGGTAAGACCACGCTCATCAATTTGCTGACTGGCGTATTAAAACCAACAAGCGGGCGCATTGAACTACTGGGGGAGGACATCTCGGATTTAAGTCCTCACCTGCGGGTTCGCCGGGGATTGGTCAGGACGTTTCAAATCAACCAACTCTTTGATACGCTCACCCCCTTAGAAACTCTTACTCTCGTTGTCTCCCAGCACATGGGTGAGGGCGGGGTTTGGTACAAACCTATGGGGCGCAGTGATTTGGTCTTAGAACGAGTAGAGGAGTTACTGGTTCAATTTAGATTGAGTGAGGTGATGAACGTTCAAACCTCACTCATGTCATACGGCAAAAGAAGGCTCCTTGAGATGGCTATTGCACTGGCTTGTAATCCTAAGATACTGCTGCTTGATGAGCCAGTCGCGGGTGTACCAACGGGCGAACGCGATGAGTTACTGGCTACAGTTGCTGCACTACCCGCTGATGTGTCTATTTTGTTGATCGAGCATGATATGGATTTGGTCTTTAATTTCGCTACCCGAATGACTGTGCTTGTTAACGGGGCTGTGCTTACGGAGGGCTCGCCCGAGGAAATTGCGAATGATCCCCATGTAAAGGCTGTCTATCTGGGGCACACTCAAATCGAGGGACATACCCATGAGTGATCACTCTACACACGCTAGGCTCAATGAGGCGGGAGGAGATACTTTGCTAAAGGTTGAGGGGCTAAGCTCAGGCTACGGAGAGGCAGTCGTTTTGAATGATGTGAGCTTCTCGATAGCGCCTGGCCAAACCTTAGCGCTTTTAGGGCGCAACGGCGTTGGTAAAACTACGCTCATCAATACACTTGCAGGTGCCACACGGTTGCACCGCGGAACTATTGAATTAGACGGCGTTCAAATTCAGGATCTACCCTCTTTTAAGCGAGTGAGCACATTGAAATTAGGCGGTATTGGGTGGGTGCCGCAAGAGAGAAATATTTTTAAGTCCCTAACTGTTCATGAAAACTTAACGGCTGTGTATAGAGCTGTGCAAGGTCCTAAGGCTTGGTCTCCAGAGAGAGTTTACGAATTTTTTCCTCGACTTTTAGAGAGAAGAGGTAATTTGGGCTCCCAACTCTCTGGCGGTGAGCAGCAAATGCTTGCCATGGCGCGTGCACTTGTGGTTAATCCACGTTTGCTACTGCTGGACGAGCCGCTTGAAGGACTTGCCCCCATCATTGTCGAAGAACTTTTGAAAGCAATCCGGTGGATTACAAGGGAGGAGGGGCTCGCAGCTATTATTGTGGAGCAGCATCCCCAGATGATTCTTGCTATATCTGATGAAGCAGTTATCCTTGAAAAAGGAACCATTGTTCACAAAGAGAAAGCGTCTACTCTTAGCCAAAATCAACAGACTTTAGATAGATTTCTAGGCGTGACCCGGTAAGACGTTTATACGACTTTCCTTTGCTAATTTATGTGCTTGATTTAAATGCAAGTGATTTAGATTCAGACGAATTAAATGCGGGTGATTTAAATGTGGGTGATTTAAGAATGGGCGAAAAATGAAAATCAAAACTAAGAAGTATTTAGAGTCACTACGTACTGCGCTATCTAGACTGTTAGGTGTTGCTTTGGTGCTGGGTGGTCTAAGCAATCTGAATCTTTGCGTCGCGGCCAACTTTGATGCTGGGGCTTTTACAAAACAACCCTTTAAGATCGTCGTCCCCTTTGGTGCTGGGGGTGTTGCAGACCTAACCGCACGCGTTGTAGCGCAGGCTCTGTCTGAGCGTCTTGGGCAGGCTGTAGTTATAGAGAACAAGCCGGGCGCGGGAGGGATTGTTGCAGCGGATATGGTGGCAAAGTCCGACCCCGATGGGCATACGATGTTTTTGATGTCTAACGGCACTGCTGTGAGTGCAGGTCTTTTTAAGAGCTTGCCTTATGACACTTTAAAAGACTTTGCCACTGTATCTTTACTCGCTACTTTTGATATGGCAATTGTGACTTCGGATAACTCTAAATTTAAGTCACTCGGTGAACTAGTCAGTTATGCGAAGGCACATCCTGGCCAGCTCAATATTGGTAGCGTTAATATCGGGAGTACTCAAAACTTGGCTGCTGAGTTATTTAAATCCACTGCAGGTATTGATGCACAGGTCGTCCCCTTTAACGGCACACCCGCTGTTATAACTGCGTTAAGAGGCGGACAAATTGATGCTGCTGTAGAGATTCTTGCGCCTGTGATGTCTCAAATTAAAGGGCACTCCTTGAGAGCTTTAGCCATTACGAGTGAGAGAAGATCTAGTTCACTGCCAGAGGTTCCCACCGCCATTGAGTCCTCCGTGAAGGGCATGATCGCCACCTCTTGGAACGGACTCTCCGTTCCTGCTAAAACCCCGCCAGAGGCCATTGAGCGCTTAAATAAGGAAATCGTAGAAGTCTTAAAAAATCCAGCGGTTCATCAAAAATTGATCAACATAAACGTAGAGCCAAAGCCGAGCACACCTGCGCAGGCACAGGAGTGGCTTAAAGCTGAGATGAAGACGTGGTCTCAGGTCATTGAACGAGCGGGAATAGAAAAGCAGTAATAGAGAAGCAGTGATAGAAAAGCAGTGATAGAAAAAGCTAATGTACAAAAGCAGAACCAGAAAAGATCACTTAATTCATCTTCTCATTTGCAATTCGTTTGAGTAGGTCTATTGTTTTGCGCTGAATGTGCGTGCTTGGTCGTTTAGAGCTGGTCGCTAGTGCCACTTCAATGCTCATGTGAGGATTCTTTATCATTCTCGTTTTGTAGGAGGAGGGGCGAATGGAGCTACTCACCGCGTGTCGTGTGAGAATTGCATTTCCCGCACCGTCCGCAACGAGGTCTAGTATTGCAGGTACCCCGTCGATCTCAAGCGTAATATTTGGAGTAAGTCCTAAACCCAAGAAAGCCGCTTCCACGTGCATTCTGATAGCGTTGGGTCTGCTGGGTATGACAAGGGGCTGGGTTGCTATTTCCCCCATATCTACAAACAAATCTTGGGGCTCCTCGAGCAAGCCTGGTGGTCTGGCGCTGACATAAACCAGTTCCTCACCCTGGAGTCGCTCAGTGTGCAGACCTGGTGTGTTCGTTGCGTTGTAAAGCAGGGCGATATCAAGTCTTGCGTTGAGTAACTCTTCTTGCATGGCAGTTGATAGGCCCTCGCGAATGGTGAGTTGAGCGTCTGGCATCTCTACTCTAAAAGCGCGCGTCAGCGGAACCGTAAGCGCCCTGGCTAAACTCGGTGGCAACCCAAGAGCTACTCGCCCGGTGAGTCCCCCTCTCATGTGAAGCAATTCCTCTCTTGCTCTCTCTAATTGATGATGAATTCCTCTGGCGTGCCCAAGGAGTAATTTGCCCGCATCG
>CAITYM010000111.1 GCA_903896615.1 uncultured Burkholderiales bacterium | reverse complement strand
TGAACAAGGAATTACACCGCGAGGTGTTTTCAAGGAGGTCAAAGACCTCATTGACGGTGTTTACAGTGAGAAGTCTGGCAAGGACGCTCAACTGGCGGCTCAATCCGCATCTATAGATGCTATGAACGAGAAAGAGCTATCGCGGGAAATCAAGCGGCTTGAAAAGCAAATGATGGATCACGCTAAGAACTTAGAGTTTGAAAGCGCAGCCAGAACCCGGGATCAATTGGCCAAGGTCAGGGAAAAGGCATTTGGTGCCTCCGGAAGGGACTCCATTCAGTTGAACTCTGCGTGATACTAGAAGCATAGAATCGTTTGCTAATTCAACCCACCTTTTTAGCTATGTTGCTGACGGAGGCCTCAAAGCTGAATATTGCAAGATCATGCAGTTCGTAGAATTTAGGTCTCAGGGTTTCTAAGTTCAATTTCATTCGGTTCTCAATGAAAGAATCCGTGTCGATGATGGCACTTGGACCTTTGTAGGTTACGAATTTCTCTTTAAAAACCATATCACCAGGCTCTATATCACTGGGAAACTCGAGAGCACTGTGTTGAAAAACCTTAACTCGGTTGCACAACTGAGCATCTTTGTATTGGTGCTTTATTTCAGAATGGCTATAGATAGATGCGCCACCTAATTTATGAAACAGTGCGGTCTCTTGATTTGCCAGGTAACCTTCAATTTTTTCACCCCTTTTGCACATAAGGCGGTCTATGAGGCGAAGTCCGATTCGATTGGTAATCGGGACGTTTAAAATTTTGTTGACAATAAATACGCCCTCTAAAAAAAGAGTGATGAAAGTATCAAAATCTTTATAGTTACTGGATTGATAGGTCAAGCACTGCGTGTTAATTCTAAAGTTACTGCACTTATTGAAGTCTGAGAATTGAAATAAATCTTGATTCGTCGGTACCAAGGTTTTTTCACGCCCATTTTGAGCCACTTGAAAACCAGGATTTCTGCTATGTGCGAATTCAGTGTAATGTGACATCCTAAATACATCTTGAATTTGCGCAATGTATTCGGCAATATTTAAAATTGGATTAAAACGAATTTCAGCTATTCCTAACAGTGTCGATGTGTTTTTTATTGGCATTACCATTCAATCTATCCTTTTGTATCTGAAATTATGAAATTTCGCAGTCGTTGTATAGAGTTTAACGCTATAGAGCAATTTTGAAGTAGTAGTTGTTTAACTAAAAATTACGCTAATTTTAATGAAGGGGCTTATACTCACAAAAATCTCGACCAGGTTTTGACTAATCCCGCTCTCAGTAAATAAGAATTCACCGAATCTTAGGCATCTGTAAAAATGACTTCTCTGAAGTTAAATTGAATGTTGGGATTGCTGAGCTGCACGTTTTAAGACGTCGTCTAAAAAATCTACCAACTTTTAGGTGATTGCAATAATTCTAGAATTTACAAGAATCTTATCGTAATTGAATTTATTAGGCATTATTTAAAGCTAAAGGCATCTCCACACCTACCGTGAGAAGTCAACTTAAAGGTTGTCTTTGATACATATTACCCGCAAACTTTCCTCCACGTTCAATAGTCAGTTCGCCGTATTCAATGGTGGCCTCAATAAAGCCTGTTGCTCGAATTGTTAGAAGATTGCTACACGTCGTAGTTGATTTCAATACGCCTTTGACATCTACATCAGTGGCGGTGATGGTGCCTGACACTTGACCATCTGCTTCAACGACAACTTCAAGCGCAGTCAACGCTCCATCGAATATGCCGTTGATGATGGCTCGATTGGGTACCAAGGCTGAGCCGATGAAGCAAACACCTTTGTGAACAATTAGGTCATTGCTTTTGCTGATGTTAGTTTGTTCTGTAATTTGACTCATAAAAAATAAACTTTTATACTAACTAGAGTTAGTTAATTTTTAACGCTCCCTAACTACGAGTGCTCTGGTTAGTCTGTAGCCAGTGCCATGAATGGTTTTTATCTCAAAGGCTTTTTCTTTGAAATTAAAAAGTTTTGTTCTTAATCGGCTAATTAAAACCTCTAGACGAACCTTGTCGAAAGACGATTTGCTAGTTTCGCCGCCCAGTTTATCTATGAGGTCATCGTAAGTGCAGTGACTCAATGATTGGGCGAGAGTTTTTAGCGCCACTGTTTCTTTTGGAGTCAGGCTCAATACATCCGACTCAGGCGAAGTTAAATACATGCTTTTCAAATGAAGTGACCAACACATTGGCTCGCTGATCTGAATTGAGTCAGATTTATCGTTGCGTCTTAGTAAGTTACGAACAACAGCTAATATTTCTTCTGGTCGAGTAGGCTTAGTGAGGTACACATCTGCGCCAGCTTGGTAACCTTCCGCGCGATCACTTCCCATCACGCGTGCGGTCAACATCACAATGCCAATATTTGGGTAAACTCCCCTCAACCATTTGCATAAGCTGATGCCATCCTCGCTTGGCAGATTCAAATCGAGCATTACGACGTTGGGTGTGTAGACCGATAACAAAGAACGCATGTGTTCTCCATCGTAAGCACATCGTGTTGAGTAGCCGCCGGATTCAAGCACAAGTGCTAACTCATCGCTAACGCGAAGGTTATCTTCCACCAATAGGACAGAAGGTGCGGATGGCGACTGTGCTGAGGATTGCGTTTCAAAAGCTTGATTGTTTTGTGTTTTCATACGGGTATGGAGAATTCAAATCGAACAAACTGTGTGCCTGTCGTTAATTTGATGTTACTTCCTAGTTCATGAGCCATTGATTGGGAAAGCCATAAACCAAGTCCCGCGCCAGAGTGTTGCTTAGCTGACTCAGATCTGTAGTAGCGCTCAAATACTCGTGTTGAGTCCAATGTGGCGTCTGCTGTGACTTCATTTGAGACACTGAAGAGGAGTTCGCTATTGGACGTACTGGTCTTGAATTCAACTTTCAGTTCTACAGGACTTTCAGCAATTGAGTACTTCAAAGCATTGGTGAGTAGGTTATTCAATATGGACTTGATGTAATAAATATCAGAGCGCAGAACTAAGTTTTCGTGCGTACCGCGTACGATCGTATAAATTCGTTCATTGGGGTGTGATGCCTTCATGATCAAAATCAAATCGCGAAGTGAGAATTTTTCTATTCGTAGTGGGAGGTAGCCTTGCTCGTATTTGTCAATTTCAGCGCAGCGTTCGATGATGGTATCGATCTCATGCAACGAGTAAGCGATAGAGTTAACTCTGTCTAGGGAAGGGTCTTCAACATGCAGACGATCTCGAATGCTCCCAAGTGCCAGGTGGCTTGCCATGAGTGGATTTTTCAGCTCATGAGTAAGCATAGCTGTGAACTTTTTTTGCAAATCTAACCTTAATGATTCGCTTTCTAAGTTTGATTTAGTGATGTTTAGCTCATTCCTCAGCAATGAAATTCTTTCGGTTCTGAGTTTCTCAAATGACCATACAGCTAGTGTTAGAAGCATACAAGTCAGTATGGGTCGAAGCAGTAATAATAAACTCGAGGGATTTAAATTTTCGCTATTGAATGCTTCAATAAATGGTCGATAGAAATTACCAGTGGTTGGAAACGGAACAACTGCAAAAACTATTAAAAATATCAAGGCCAGTTTTTCAGATGCTTTTACAAGTAATTGTCTTGAGATCAAGATTTGTAAAAATAACAAGACTATCAACATAGAAGAAATGTAAATTTCCAAAGTTTCTAAAATGAAAATTGCTTTGTTTCCATCAAAAAATGATTCTATAAAAATGATTCCAAAGATACACAAAAAGGTTAAAGAAGCCTTGATCCAGATGCCTCCATTGAAAAGGTTTTTAGCTAGCAAAATCCATATGCCAAAAAAGCTAAAAACGGCGCCCGTAAGTGCTACAGGGAAGATTTCAAATTTATATCCAATATCTGATGCAAGGATAAGGCTGAGTAAATCTGATCCAATAACTGCAACTGTAATCATGCATCCAAGAAAAGTAAAAAGAACTAAGCTGAAAGAATTAAATCCAATGACTAATCGAGCGAAAGTTAGTAAAAATGCAAGTGAAAGAATCGTTAGCAGGCTGACGATGTAAGCCTCCGATGTTCTTTGTAGCAAGTCAAGGTTTTCCTTAATGTTTACGACAGGAAAAATTTTCAAGTCAAGTGGTGAACTGACTCGTACGTAAATTTCTTGATTCAGCGCTGTAGTTCCAATGGGAATCGGCTTATTCAATTGCTCTGTTTTGTATGACTGCATGTCCCAGCCGCTGAGACTTTGTGTTGTGGGCATATAAACAGAAATTTCTGTGACTAAGGCTGGCAAAATCTTTAAAAAAAGCGGCTGCTCTTTTTCTACGTTTCTTGGGGTGAATCGTAGCCAAATAAAACTATTAGAAAAAGGCAATTTTTCTTTTGAATCAAAGAGGGCGAAGGTTGACTTCGTCACATCTTCCATACTCTTGCTTTGACTTGTATCGACCAATACTTCTAATTTCCCCCAGCTCTGCTTGGCGCTCTCATTCGCCCTAGCCTGGAAGGACGCGCACAGTAGCATTGCTGTCGTGACTAAGCTGTAGATGATTTTGTTAAAAGTCAACTGTTTCATGGTGTCTCATTTTACGTAATAAAGACTTAATTCCTTGCATTTTTTTGCAAGCTCAATGTTTGGGTGGTTGTTAAAATTAAATCAATTAAAACTCAAACTGATTTTTCATGAAAAATTTGAAGCACTATTTCATGCCAAAGAGCTTTGATGCATTTGTTTATCTAGCGGCCTACTTGACGGTATGCACGCCTCATAGCTCTAAGTTAAACGTAACCACATTCAACTTTGTTGTAAACACCATTTATCCATCAACAGTTGTTGCCAAGGTTTCGGACTGCTTTCTTAATCGATCCATCAATTTTTCAGTTATCTAGTAGTATCTTCTTGAAAAGAAGGATTTTTATGAGTAAGTTTTTAGAATTAGATTCGTTTTATTAATATTTTTTGTGTCTTTTAGGGCTCTAATGTTTAGGCTAATTTAGGACCTAGGATTAAAATTTTTGGAGAGCTGATGGCCCCGCATACAAGCCCCTCATTCATCATGTCATTAGAACGATTTCCATTTAATTTGTGCATTATCAAACACGTGGTAATCGGTCCTATATTTTCCTTTGTTTTCTTAATTTCTACTTTACCAGTTTGGGCAGGTGCCACCAATTTAAATTCAAATATTCCCAATGCAGGTTCCTTGCAACAGCAAATTGAACGCGATCGGGAGTTCAATCGATCCAATTTCGACTTATTCAAAGGCGTAGATCAACAAGCTCCCTCCAGGGTGGTTGCTGGACCATCGCTGACGGTAAAAGAGTTTAAATTTGTGGGTAACAGCATTTTTACCTCTGAGCTACTATCCATAGCAGTTAGTTCATATCTCAATCACACCATAACTTTTGCTGATTTAGAGCTTGCTTCTGCAGCTGTAGCGAACGTGTATCGACAAGAAGGCTGGGTCGTAAAAACACTTCTACCAGCCCAAGATATATTGAACGGGGTGGTTACGATACAAGTTATTGAATCTAAATTTGGAAAAGTAATTATTGAAGGTGACTCCCTAAAGAGAATTCCCCCCAGTTTGATTACTTCAATCATTTACACAGTCCAGCCTCCTGGCTCAGCGCTTAACTCCAATAACATTGACAGAGGATTAATGCTCGTTGATGATTTACCCGGCCTTTCAGCTCAGGGGAGCTTCTCAGAAGGAAGCGCTAATGGTCAAACTGATTTGGTTATAACCATCATTGAGAAAACATTTACAAAGACTGATGTGACTCTAGATAACACGGGCTCACGTTCAACAGGTGTTAACCGCATTGCTGCGAGCACCGCGCTTAACTCTCCTGCAGGACTGGGCGATCAGTTAACATTTAATCTCATCTCGAGTGAGGGCAGTGAGTATCTGCGCCTATCTGAGACACTCCCCATTGGTTACGGCGGCTTCAAAATGGGGTTTAATGCGTCTTACCTAGACTATAGACTCGTCTCTCAAGACTTTAGCGCTTTAGCAGCTTTCGGTACATCAAGTATTTTGGGTTTAGAGGCTAGCTATCCTCTCATCAAGTCGAGGGCGACGGCGCTCAACGCAGTACTCAACGTTGACCAAAAACGTTTTGTAAATAACTCCCAAGGCGCTGTCGTATCGGATTACAAAAATACACCTATCTCACTTAACCTGAACGGTTTCAGGGCTGATTCTTGGCTAGGAAATGGAAATAGCACTGTTAGTTGGAATGTATCGGGTGGTAGTGTAAATCTATCAAACTCTCCCGCACAGTATCAGTCGACCGATACAAGTACGACAAAAGTTGCTGGGCAATATACAAAGTCGCGCTACTTTTTATCAAGAGAACAGGACCTCACCAGTGGCTTTTCACTTTACTCGACTGTATCAGGCCAATGGGCCAGCAAAAACTTAGACTCCTCTGAGAAGTTCTATCTAGGCGGTATCGACGGTGTTAGAGCTTATCCGACAAATGAAGCCGGCGGAAGCCTTGGGCAAATTGCCAATATGGAGCTTCGAAGTCGATTTGGTAGTGGTTATACATTGGCAGGTTTTTACGATTTTGGCCGTGTTCTTATTAACCCGGATAACTCTTTTGTAGGTGCTTCAGCTCTAAATGCCTACGCTCTTAAAGGTGCTGGTTTAGCACTGACCTATCAAAGCACCAAGGGGGCTCAGATAAAGGCAACTTTTGCAAGGCGCATTGGGGCCAACCCCAACCCGGCATCAACTGGTAACGATCAAGACGGCAGTCTGGCCATCAATAGACTTTGGCTCAACGCCAGGTTGCCGTTTTAAAGTACTGATGCCGGTGCTCCATGAACAGCGTCTATAAGGTCATATGGAACGAAGTCACTGAGACCTATGTTGCCGTTTCTGAGCTCGCTAAGGGCAGACCCAAGTCAGTCTCATCTTTGGTAGATGCGCTGGTAAGAGGTCTCGAACTAACTAGAACGCATTTCTTTATAAAACCACTTGTAGCAGCCCTCATTTGCATTGGTTTTACTTTTGCCACGTATGCCTCTCCCTTATCGGGACACGTAGCCCCACCCGCAACCAATCAACTGCCAACGGGCCCTCAGCTATCTGCTGGCGCTGCAACGGTCTCGCAGAGCGGTGCGGTCATGACAGTGAACCAGAGCAGCCAAAATACTGCTATCAATTGGCAAACTTTTAATGTTGGCGCGCAGGCAAGTGTTAATTTCGTTCAGCCCTCCGCCAGCAGTGTTGCCTTAAATAGAGTTCTAGACACAAACCCCAGTCAGATTTACGGCAAGATCAACGCCAACGGTACTGTATTTTTAGAAAACCCAAATGGCGTTTATTTCGCACCGGGATCTAGTGTTGATACGGGAAGCTTTTTAGCGACCACAGCGAACATCACCGACTCAGATCTAATGAGCGGGCACTACAACTTTAATAGAAACGGTGCAATAGGAAAGATTGTTAACAGGGGCACCATTACCTCCACGCTTGGCGGCTACATAGCTTTGTTGGCCCCAGAGGTAAGAAACCTGGGTGTTGTTGTTGCTAAAGGCGGCACTATCGTTTTGGCGGCAGGGGAGACCTACCAACTTCAGTTTGAGTCCAACAACACCCTGACAAATGTTCTGGTATCACCCAGCACTATTGCTGCCTATATCAAAAACGGCAACGCAGTCGAAGCACCTGGTGGTTTGGTAATCTTATCCGCTCAAGCCGCAAACGCTATTCAAGGCGGAGTTGTTAAAAACACCGGAACTATCTCTGCAGATGGATTGGTCAGTGACGGAGGTGTGATTCGACTAATCGCCAGCAGCAGCGTCACCAACACAGGAATAATCAGTGCTAACGCGGCACCTGCTAGTTCTGGAACCGGGGGACAAATTACCCTTAAGGCGGACCTATCCAACCCCAACAGTCAAACCAAAGTTGATGGTTCCATCACTGCCAGGGGGGGAGATGCAGGAGGAGACGGCGGCAATATTGAGACCTCGGGCGCGTTTGTTCATGTCTCAGACACAGCTCAGATCAACACTCAAGCACCCAAGGGTACGGGTGGAACTTGGATAGTAGATCCTACTGACTTCACAGTTGGAGCGGGTGGTGATATCTCAGGCACTACTCTGGGCACGAACCTGTCAAGCACAAACGTAACAATTCTGAGCAGCAGTGGGGGAACAGGTACAAGCGGTAATATCAACATCAACGACTCTGTGAGTTGGACGGGTGCGAATAAGCTCACTCTCTCAGCCGCCAATAACATAAACATTGATAATTCAATCAATGTCCCTACTGGCGGCTCTGTAAGTCTTAGATACGCTACAAGCATTGGAACAGGCGGTTATAACTTTGGCACTTTTGGTGTAAATAACGAAGGATTTTCTGGCTCCATTAACTATGCTGGAACGGGAGCCGGACTATTTACGACCCAGGCTGGTTCTGGCTCAGTTATCTCCTACACCGTTATCAATAACCCAAGTGTTTACTCAGCGAGCACAAATCCAACAGGGGGAGTCCGCAGTAATGCGACAAGCTACGCGCTGGGTCAAAATTATTCTTTTGGCTCTAGCTTCACATCATCCCCGATCAATAACAGTTATGCGGCGAATTTTGATGGTTTAGGACATACGGTCAGTAACCTAAGCGGCACAGGCTCCATTGGGTTATTCAATACCAGTAGTGGATCCATTCAAAATATCGGTGTCAACATGTCGACCAGCAACGCTGGTAACAATACGGGCGGTTTGGTCAATACCAATACGGGCACTATCACTAATACGTTTGCTAATGTCTCCATTTCGAGTAATTCGAACAACACCACAGGTACATTTGGTGGATTGGTTGGCAATAACTCGGGGCTAATTACAAATAGTTTTTCGACCGGAACAATAACTGGAGGCGGAGCTTTAGGTGGATTGATCGGATTGAACACAGGTGCCAATAGCGCTTTGCCAAGTAATATTTTAAATAGCTTCTCAACAGCTAATGTAACCGGCACCTCAGATAGGGTTGGAGGACTCATTGGTGAGAACACCACAACTGGATCAGGCGCATCTGCAACAGTTACTGGTAGTTTTTCAACGGGGAGTGTATACGGTGTGAGTGGTGCCCCATACTCTTATGGGGTTGGTGGTTTAATTGGCTATAACTACGCTGGCGCTACCAACTCAACAGTAGCAATCCTTAATAGTTATTCAAGTAGTAGTGTCTCAGGACCAAGTCCTGCGTCAGCCGACTACAACTACGCAGGATTAATTGGAAATAATTTAGCTGGTTTCGCTAACTCAATTGCAAATGTCACAAGCTCTTTCTCAACTGGTAGCGTCAACTCTTATGGCAGCTCTATCGGTGGACTAATAGGTACCAACAGAGCTGGAGCAACAGGGAGTAGCGCCAACTTACTAAATGTCTATTCAACAAGTAATGTCAATAATTCGATCACCCAACCAGTAACTAGCGGTGCTAACTTTGGCGGATTGGTTGGGGCTAACTCTGCTTACGCTTCAGGAGCAAGTGCAACTGTCATCTCAAGTTACGCTACTGGATCTGTCAGTGGTAATAATAATGTTGGAGGATTACTTGGATCTAATGCAGCATCAAACGGTGGCAATACAGCGATCAATTCTAGTTACTCTACCTCGTCGTTATCTATAAGCGGTGCTACGGCTGGGGGACTGGTAGGCTCCAATACTGTGACCGGAAATATTGCATCTACATCTACAGTGACAGGGAGTTACGCTACTGGGAGTTTGAGCGTAATGTCTGGTGCTGCAGCAAATGCTCAAAACAATTTTGCAGGACTTATCGGCGCCAATAGTGCGACAGGTACAACCAATAACAATGTATCCATAGATCAAAGTTATGCGACTGGCAATATCACTGTGCCAGGGGGTAGTTCGGGCGGATTAATCGGCTCAAACGCCTCAACAGGTCAGGGTAAAGTAACCAACAGCTACGCAACAGGCAACGTTACAACAACAGGTAGCAATGTTGGCGGACTAATAGGGGCCAATACATCTAACCTCCCTACAGATTCGAGTACGGCTGGCAATGTCAGTCTCAATAATAGTTACGCTTCTGGCTTTGTCAGTGGAACCAGCAGTGTAGGGGGACTAATTGGTTACAACCTTACTAATGCAACAAATGGTAATGGATCAATTACAGCGTCCCATTCTTCAGGCAACGTCACCGGCACTGCGGCTGATGTGGGCGGGCTAGTTGGACAAAACATAGCCAACTCCAACAGCGCGAATGCGTCCATAACAAATAGTTATGTCGCATCTAACAGTTCCAATATCCTAGTGCAAGGTACAAGCAACGTTGGTGGATTGATAGGTTTAAATAATGCTAGTTCTGCAAATTCTAATGTATCTATAACCAGTTCTTATTCCAATGCGCAGGTCAGTGGTAGCGGAAATTCAGTGGGTGGCCTGATAGGAAATAATACAAGTGGTGCAACTGGTGCCAATGCAAGTATCTCCTCTGGCTATTCGACAGGTAATGTAAACGGTGCAAGTGGCGTAGGCGGCCTAATTGGAGCAAACAACTCTAGTAATGGCTCTAATTCAAACGTCACTTCAAGTTATGCAACAGGTAATGTAGTTGGAACGAGCGGGAATGTGGGCGGATTAATGGGAAGCAATGCGGCTAGTGTTTCAGGTACTTCGTCTTCAAGTAATGTGCTAAGTAGCTACGCAAATGGCACTGTAACCAACAATACTGGCACTTATGTGGGGGGACTGATAGGCCAAAACTCCTCAGCGGGGTCTGGGAATTCTTCAACCATAACGGGCAGCTATTCAACGGGTAATGTAGCGTCTAATGGTAATGATGTGGGCGGACTCATTGGTTATAACTGGGCAAACGGTAACTCCCAAATACTTCAAAGCTACGCAATTGGAAACGTCAGTACAACACTTGCATCAGCAATTAATTTAGGTGGACTTATTGGTTATGTCTACGGGGGGCCAACTGGTAGTAACTCCTCAATCACACAAAGTTACTCCACCGGCAGTGTATCTGGGCCTGGCTACTCGAATGGGGGATATGGTGGCTTTGTAGGACAAATCAATGCAAACTCGGGAACGGTTAATATTGATCAAAGTTACGCAACCGGTTCCGTTCAACAAACGGCTGCTGGCGCTTTTTATGCTGGTGGTTTGATTGGAATGGTTTCACTCTCGAGCACGGGTAGCTCTGTCAATATAACCAACAGTTACTCAACGGGAAATGTTTCGGGCACAACGGGCAATTATTTAGGAGGATTCATAGGCAGTTTCGCAGAAACCTCAGCGCGGGGCAGCATTTCGAACTCGTTTGAGACGGGTACTGTATCTGGAGCGACCCATCAAGGTGGGTTCATCGCCTCTCTTGCAGCTGGCGCAAGCCTCAGCAATGATTACTGGAACTTCACAAATAATTCGAATTTTTCACGTGTATCAGGCGGAGTTGGGGGAACATCATTGGCTACAAACGGTGTCGCAGGCCTAACAACCACACTTATGCAGTCATCATCCTCGTTTGTAGGGTTTGACTTCAACTCTGTTTGGAATTCACTATCATATTTCAACAATCAATTACCTTTCCTAAAAAATAACAATACTTTAGCAACGATTACCCTTGTCAGTGGTTCCAGTAATTACGGCTCGACCCCTGCGCTCAGTTATTCGATTACGAATTCATTTGGTAATGCGATTACATCTCCAACTACGAGCGGAACGCCAGTTTGGTCCCTCACATCAAACGGTGTGAGTATGGGAAATCAAAGTCTTAGTAATACAACCAATGCTGGAATTTACAGTCTTACCTACGCCAGTGGAATCACACTGGGTAACTACACCATTGTGAGCGGAAGTGCTGCGAACTGGACAATTTCCAAAGCGCTACTTGGTATTTCTGTAGTTGGGACCTACAGTGGAAGCACTTCAATCAGCCCGACAACCTACGCTCTAATTGGCTTGGTCAATGGCGAAACATTAACGCCAACACAGGTTACTGTAAGTGATGCGAATGTAGCAACTGCAAATAAATATGTGACTGCCATAAATACAAGCACTGGCACAGCTAATTTAGCAAACTATCAAATATCAAATTCTGCAAATACGGCCCCAAGTTCATCCTCGACCAACACAGCAACTTTAAATCCAATTGCATTAAGCGTCTCCGAAGTTGCTAGTTTGAGCGGCAATATCTACAAAGGAAGCGCATACACTGGTACTTACACAACGAGTGCAATGGTGCCAGCAGATCAAGGACTAATATCCGTCACCGGCGTAGCCACTGGCACTGACGCAGGTACTTACACCTCAAATTTAGCTGTCAGTTTAACGGGTTCGGCGCTGACCAATTACACGTCGCCGAATCTTACCAATGCGAGCCTAGTGGTCTCTCCAAAGCCAATTACCGTTACGAATACGGCGCTCACTACCATCTATGACGGAGCAACTACCTACTCCAGTTTAGCCAATCAAACCGCTTACACAACCACTGCGCTTGTCGGTATTGATTCGATTGCTGGTGTAACACAAACGGCTAGTGTGACCGGTTCTGCTGTAGCCCAAGCAGGAAATTACACCGTTACTCCGAGTGCTGCGCAGCTCTCAACGGGGCGTGCAAGTAATTATCAGTTCAACTATGTAGCCTCTACCAATACGGTGAGCCCCATTAATTTAACCGTATCAAATACATCCGTAGCTTCGAAGACCTACGACGGATCTACGACAGCCAGTCTCTCTAATGGTGCGCTTACTGGTGTGCTTGCGGGTGACACTGTAAACGTAGCACTTGTCCAGGCGGGATCATTTGCAAGCGCAAATGCTGGGACATCCATCTCAGTTACTGCGGCAGACACGATAAGCGGGACAGCGGCGGGGAACTACACCCTGACTCAGCCAAGCGGCCTCACCGCCGATATATCTCGCAAAAGCATCACCATTACCGGACAAACAGGCGTTAACAAAACCTACGATACGACGACTTCTGCGACTTTGACAGGTGGTGTGCTCTCGGGTGTCGTTGGAAATGATCAACTAACCCTTATTCAACAGGGAATATTTACTTCTAAAGACGTTGCAAATGGTATTGGTATAACTCCTAAGAGTTCACTCGATTTGACAGGGGCATACCTTAATTACATACTTGTACAACCCACTTATCCATTATCTGCAAATATTACACCGGCAGTGTTAACAGTTTCTGGGCTAGCTGCAAATTCAAAAACTTATGACGGAACAACCACAGCAAATCTCACCGGCACTGCAACTGCACAACCCTTAGGCTTGGATGTCGTCACGGTTAGTGGCGCTCCTACAGGGACTTATTCAGATCCCAACGCTGGCACACATAAATTTATCACTGTCACCGGATTCACGTTAGACGGTAGGGACAAAACAAATTACACCTTAGTTGGCCTTCACGGCGTTTACGGGGATATTACACCTGCCCCCTTGACTGTTAGCGGGTTAAGTGCAAATAACAAAGTTTATGATTCAACAACTGCCGCAACTTTTAGTGGAGGATCTATCGCGGGTATTATTGGTAACGACCAAGTATTCGTGAACAGCGGAGCGTTTGCTTCTAAAAATGTAGGAACTGGAGTGGCGGCAACGGCAGTGTTAAGCGGAGATCAAGCCGCTAATTACTCCGCCACAGGACTGACAGGATATAGCGCAAACATTACCCCTGCACCCCTGACAGTCGTAAACCAAGCAGCGGCAAATAAAGTCTATGACTCAACCACCACAGCAACGTTGAGCGGTGGATCATTATCGGGGGTATTCAGTGGTGATAGCGTATCACTTACACAGGCTGGTTATTTTTTTACAAAAAATGTTGGTACATCTGTCCCCATAATTGCCAATAACTCTCTATCAGGGGCCGATGCATCTAATTACACTGTTACTCAACCAATCGCACTGACTGCTAATATAACTCCAGCTACATTGACCATATCGGGCCTCAGTGCTGTCAGTAAGGTTTATGACTCAACAACTACTGCAAGCGTCACAGGAACACCAAGCGTTACGCCACTCGGATCGGACTTAGTCACTCTGGTTGGGGCGGCTAGTGGTAATTTTGTTGACCAAAACGTAGGAGCCAACAAGGTAGTAACGCTAAGCGGGTTGTCCCTGAATTCGAATAATCCTGATTCTAGTAACTATGTATTGGCTACTACAAATGGCCTTAGTGCAGACATAACTAAAAGAGATCTGACTATTTCCGGAACCAGTGTCCTGAGTAAGGTCTACGACGCGACTACAACCGCATCTCTTGTGGGGGGAACCTTAGTTGGCTTGCAGGGCAGCGATTCATTGACACTGTCACAAGGGGGGACTTTTGTTGATAAAAATGCAGGTGCGGGCAAGTCTGTGACTGCTGCCGATGCCATCACAGGCACTGCAGCCTCTAACTACAACCTCATCCAGCCAACTGGGCTTAGTGGAACTATTACGCAAGCGACCTTATCAGTTACGGGATTAACTGTTAGTGATAAATTCTATGACGCAACGAATACAGCGTTTATTGTTGGCGTTCCTGTTGCTCAGCCACTCAGGGGAGACAGCGTCACTATTTCGGGCAATCCTAATGCGACTTTCTCTACTTCAAACGCTGGGCAAAATATTCCAGTCAATGTTGACAACATTACACTGAGCGGAGCTGATGCGGCTAATTACGTTACTAATAATCTATCAGGATTAAGCGGAACCATCAAACCAGCGCCCCTTACTGCATCTGTCAACAACTTTACAAAAATCTATGACGGCACAACCACAGCAAGCCCGACTTTAACGATTACCTCTGGGTTGGTGGGGAGTGAAACACTTGTTGTGACTGGCACTGGCGCGCTGGATAGTAAAAATGTCGTTGAGGCAACACAATTGACCGTGAACGCCGTAACGCTCGCCAACGGCACGAACGGCGGTCTTGCCAGTAATTATGCATTAGCTCCAGGTCAAATTGGTGTTGCTTCTGTTACACCTGCTCCCTTAACAGCATCCGTAACGGCCCCAAACAAAGTTTATGATGGCACCACTTCGGCAGCCCCTGCCCTCATCATTACAGCAGGCCTCATAGGCCAAGAGAGCGTGAACGTATCTGGTTCGGGCGTTTTCAATAGCAAGAACGTTGCAACTGCTAACTTGGTAACAGTTGATTCAGTTAGTTTGACGGACGGCTTCAATGGTGGTCTTGCCAGTAACTATTCCCTAGTAACTGGACAGAGTGTTGCAGCCAAAATAACACCTGCGCCACTAATTGCAAGTGTTGCTGCAGCAAGCTCTGTTTATGGCTCGTCTGTCGCACCTGGCGCTGCAAGTCTCTCGGGTGTCATTGGTACTGATAGCGTTCTCGCAACCGCCGCCATCTCAAGCCCCACTTACAGTAGCAGTAACAACTTGAATGCTGGGTCTTATAACCAGATTGCTAATTTGACTGGAACGGATGCGAGCAACTACAGTGTCGTGTCCTACACAAACAACACTCCCAATTACGTTGTTACGCCTTTGGCAATCACTGCCACAGCCATAGCCCCTTCGGCATCCACCTACGGAACAGCGCTTGCTCCTGGCGCGGTTAGCCTATCAGGGATTGTGGCCGGGGACTCTGTAGGCGCAGTTTCAAGCCCTCTCAACCCAACTTACAGCACTAGTAATAATCTTAGTGCAGGTGTCTACAACCAGATTGCCAATTCTTTAAGTGGCACTGATTCGGCAAATTACACTTTGACCCCTTATTCCACAACGACGCCCAACTACACCGTCTCACCCGCTGTAATTACGGCCTCAGTTGCGCCCGCTAGCACTGTCTATGGATCAAGTATCAGTCCAGGTTCTGTATCTTTTGTAGGGGTCCAACCCGGTGACCTAGTTGTTGGTAACGCTGCAGTGCTTAATCCTCTTTACTCTTCTAGTAATCACCTCAGGGTTGGCGCTTATAACCAGTCCGTCTCCGCCGCAAGTGGTACTGATGCAGCTAATTACGTTTTGACTCCCTATATGACACCAACTCAAAACTACACTGTTAGTGCACTTGCACTAACAGGCACCATAAGTGCCAGCAGTTCTCAGTCTGGAGCGAGCATTGTCCCAGGAGTCGCGACCTTGAACAACGTTATCCCTGGTGATTTTGTGAGCGCCTCATCCGTAGCAGTGAACATACCTGGATCTGCACCAAACTCACAAGTAGCCAACATAACCGGAACATTTCCATCCAGCCAGTCGATTTCAGCATTAATAGGAGCAGATGCATCAAATTATTCTTTTGCTAACGTGAAGGGAGATTATTCCGTTAAAACAGGATTCTCAAGTGCAAGCGTCTATCCAAGTTCAATGACCACCCAAGCTTTGACTATTCCTACTACCTCAAAGGTTGCTCAGTCACAGAGCTCAAGTGTTGGATTAAATGCTCTGAAGAATGCGAATTCTGTTGAAACAGTTGCGACAAATAAAACAGCCACCAATTCAAATTCAAATTCAAATTCAAATACATCCAACTCCAACAACAGCGCAACTCCGTTGTCTAGACCAAATTCTAGTATTTCCAAAAATAATCAGGAATCTAAACCAGCTAATCCGACACAATCTCAAAAAACTCTCTCTCCTCAGCTTGCAAGAAATGTCGATAATAATTTCAACTTAAGTATTATTCCATCTGCTCAAGCCCAAGAGCTGAACAATAGCAATACGGATATTGTTGGCTCGGTCAGGAGTTTTGTGTCAGGCGACACATCGACTATAAAAGTGCAGGGTGCTGGCCCAAGTTCTGAGCGTTCGCTCATTTGGTCTTTAAAATCAGAGTGGGTTGATAAAGCTGAGGCGATTATTCTAAAACCCGAGAACATCCAGGCTGCTGGGGAGGTCGCTGCAACAGTGACCGCGTCCATCCAAATTCTCAGTGTGGCACTCTCTACCCCGATACCGCCGATTCGGTTACCCTTGCCATTACCATCAAGTCCTGTGGGGCAGGCCATAGCCAGGCTACCTTTAAGAATTCCTAGATTTACTTGATCGCTCTTGGGCTGTTTTTATATATAAAACCGGATATTTTTCATCACAAAAGAATGCTTAATAACTAATAAACGCACTCCAGAAAGGGTTTTAAAGCGCAATACCCTACCAAATCGTTGGGTTTCTGGTAAACTTGACTTAATCAGTCGACTTAACCCCTTGAATACGTTTTGGGTCTGAATTGATTGGATCTATATCTGTCATTGTTCATGGGTGTAATTAGGAGTTTACATATGCGTCTCACCACAAAAGGCCGTTTTGCAGTTACCGCCATGATCGATTTGGCTCTTCGCCAAAACTCAGGTCCAGTGACATTGGCCGCAATAAGCCAAAGACAGCAAATTTCTCTCTCTTATTTAG
>CAITYM010000110.1 GCA_903896615.1 uncultured Burkholderiales bacterium | reverse complement strand
GGCTGAAAAAGAATCCGTGGTTTGTAGAAGAGGTTTTGCCCTCTCTCAGACGGAAAGTAAAATCAGTATTGAAATAGTATCTGACATCCTAGATCGTTTCCGCTTCCGCCCTAAGGTACAAAGACCCAAAATGACAACTTAACATTCATTTTTTGGTCTTATACTGAAAAAGAAACTTAGGGTGTTTCTACCTAAGGTCAGTCTGGATCGTTTCATTAATCAGAGTTGAATCTGGATTTCAGCATATTTGATCATGCGCCGCCGCTCAGACTTTAAAAAAACAACAAAACACTTGTATCACTTGCGCTTAAAGCGATACTAAAGCTATTCCTTGTCACTCAATATATTGGAAAAAATTGAACTATCAGAGGTTGCATATTATTAGATTGCTTGACAGCTAACACGTCAATAATTTTAATTCACTCAATTGAACCAATATTTGCGACTGGCGAGAGTTGGAAGCGTAGTTGTCTAATTGGTATGGGCTTTAAAAATTAAAAAAACTCCAAAATTCACAAAGATGTCATAGGAAGGCTAGACTATCTACTTCAAACTCAATGACCAATTGGATGAAATTGAAAATGCTAGATCAATATAAAAATAAACAAATTATCAACTTAAGTTTAATTTCTGCTGAGCATGTTCAAAAGGTGACACGGAATCAATTATTTGCTTTAGATAACTTCAAAGAAAAGGGGTTTAAAGGGGCAGAGCTTTTTGCAGAACTGTGATTTGAGGACTAACTGAAGTTGCTGAATTTTGAAGAGTTGGCCAATGCTGACTCTTGTCTTTATCTTAAGTTGAAATGGGAAGAATAGTGTGTAGCTGTATTTTCAAAATCCTCTGGCCCAAAGTTTTATTCGTAATAATATTAGCCATCGGTGTTTCATCTCAGGCCTTTTCGCTTACGGTTGCCAGGAACGATATTTTGTTACACATCGTTTCGCATTGTGTGGATTCGTCCAAAGCCAATTACTGTAGCCAGTGCATGTTGCCTAGGCGTGATGCTAATTGTGGAGATGTTACCGAGTGTAAGAAGACCAATGAAGTTTGGGCACTCAACACCCAATACGTCGCAATTAGAGACATTAAGATGTGTGAATGTCCTAAAGAATTTGTTCATGGACTTGCAATGCCACGAGAGGTTGTAACTGGTGTAGAAGATTCCAAACGACAAGAGGGTATTTGGCAATTTGCTTGGGATGTCGCTACTGAACGAATTGAACCCGGTTCAATTGCATTAGTAGTAAACCCTAAATCACAGCGAACACAGAATCAATTACATATTCACTTGGTCAGGTTAGAGAAAAATGCCAGATCTAATTTTTATCAATATGCCCCTAGCTACGTTAACAGCCTAGAACATATTTGGGCAACTGCAGGGAATGATGCAAGGTCTAAAGGGTTGAATGATTATGGTGTATTGGTAGCTCAGCAATCACCTGGCAAATATATAGTTGTCATTACACCCAATAGTCCTGAGGCGGTGTTTACTCAATGGTCTTGTGATTAGCAGGTTAACCTTGCAGGACAGAGCGCGATAGTGCGTTCTAGCTGAGAGTTGAAAATCCTTAGATCAGTGACTGGATTTCACACCAAGCCACCATAATGCATGAGCCCATTTCTCTCGTGAAATAGACACCTAACTCAGGCTTGTACTTTGTTGAAAATGGCTGTCATTGCCAGGACCAAGAAGAAGGAGTATGCTGTATAGATTAATATGATTTATAAAAAGGCTTAAGTGGTAACACATGAAAAAGATGATTCGATTTCGAAGGCCGATCAACATAAGGGATTAACAACAACAGAAGTTGAGTTTAGACTTAAGAAATATGGTGCTAACGAACTACCCGTTCCAGAAAAACATTTATTTACTGAATTTTTAAAGAAATTTTGGGAGCCGTCATCCTGGATGTTAGAGCTGATTCTAATAATTTCAATCTTTCTTGAAAAATTTGATGATTTATTTCTAGTAACAGCTCTATTAGTTATCAATGCCACCCTAAGCTTCTATTTAGAGCGCAGAGCTTTCCAAGTTGTTGAGGCTTTGCAAAAAAAATTGGAGATAAGAGTTCGAGTTCTAAGGAATTCGCTTTGGTCCGAAATCACCGCCAAATCTCTAGTACCCGGCGATATTGTTCGTATAAGGGCGGGGGATTTTATTCCAGCGGACTTGGTCATCCAATCCGGAAAGGTTGATGTTGATCAGTCGGCCTTAACTGGCGAGTCTATCGATTTACATTTTGGAGCTAATGATCATTTAATTTCTGGCTCAATAGTGCGCCGAGGCGAGGCCCAGGCAATCGTTCATAAAACGGGGTCATTTACTAAGTTTGGTCAAACTGCGGCATTAATAGAGCGCGCCTCACCTCGACTGCATATACAACAAGTTGTCATTAAAGTTGTTGGCTGGTTATGTTTAGTTGTTGTCACTATGATGGCAGTTGTGGCGATTCTTGCAGTTGTCCGGGGGACAGCGTTGATTGAAACGCTTCCAATATTACTTATTTTATTAATGGGTGCTATTCCAATCTCATTGCCAGTCATGTTTACTGTTTGTCTATCCGTTGGTTCAAAAGATTTGTCTAAACACGGGGTATTGGTTACTAGATTAAGCGCCGTAGAGGATGCCGCTACGATGTCCCAGCTTTGCATCGATAAAACGGGAACAATCACACTTAATCAATTGCATATTGTCGACATCATCGCTTTTGGTACCCACACTGATGACGAGGTTGTGTTTGCGGGCGCTATGGCATCTCAAGAATCAAATCAAGATCCAATCGATAATGCCTTCCTGAGTGAGTACAAAATTCGCAGTAGATTTAAAGAGGAATCTACATTTCAAATTATCTCGTTTAGTCCATTCGATTCGGCCACTAGAAGCACGCAAGCTAAGGTTAGGACAAAGGGTCATATTCAATTTGTTATGAAAGGTGCTGTTGACTGTATCGTTAAGGCTTGTTTGTTAGACAGCCCTCAAGTTCATGCTATCAGCCAAAAAGTAGAAGAATTAGCCGGAAAAGGTTACCGAGTTCTTGCTGTATCACAGGGCTTATCAGAGAATTCACTTGATTTCTTAGGTCTAGTTGCACTCTTTGATCCGCCTAGGCCAGATGCTAAAAAATTTATTGAGCAAATTAAAAATTTAGGTGTTTCGCTAAAGATGCTAACCGGCGATGCACTTATGGTAGCTAAAGAACTTTCATCAAGGGTCGGTTTAGGGGAGATTCTCCCGTTTAAACAATTCACAAGCGAAATTCCAAATCTTAATGCCTCATCCGATAATCTAATGGCTAATTGCGGCGGTTTCGCTGAGGTTTTACCCGAAAATAAATATCAAGTAGTAAAGTCCCTGCAGTCACTTGGATTTGTGACGGGTATGACAGGCGATGGGGTTAATGATGCCCCAGCACTGCGACAAGCAGAGGTTGGTATCGCAGTTAGTGGATCAACTGACATTGCAAGAAGTGCAGCAAGTATTGTTTTAACTGAACCCGGTTTGATTAATATTGTTTATTTAATTCAATACGGCAGGATAGTTTATCAGCGACTACTTACTTGGATTATTAACAAAATTAGTCGAACTATACTTAAAACCCCATATGTCGCCATTGCTTACATAGTTACAGATAAGTTTGTTGTATCTGCTTTTGCTATGTTATTACTGGTTTTAGTAACCGACGCCACTAAGATCGCACTAGCTACAGATAAAGTGCGGCCGTCAAGCCGTCCTGAAAACTGGGAGATTAATGGATATCTAGTACTAGCAATAGTACTTGGATTATTAATGCTTAGCGAGTCTTTATTACTTCTTTGGTTTGGTTGGAATTACTTAGGTCTAAGCTCTAATGATGAATCCTTGAATACTTTTAGTTTTTTACTCTTACTTTATATGGCCGCATTTTCAATTCTCTCAGTACGCGAGCGTTTGCATTTTTGGAGTACAAAGCCTGGTAATATTTTACTGAGCGCTTTTGTATTTGAAATCGTAGCTGGCACAGCTCTTGTAAATTATGGTTTAAAAGGGATGGCGCCCCTTCCTTGGATGCAAACGATTGGGATCTTCACATATTCTATGCTTACGTGTCTATTTCTGAATGATTTCATTAAGCATGCAGTGATTAATCGATTTGCTTTAAATAGCCCTCTGTCAGCATCAAAACTTCAGGTTTAATCAAATTTTCCAGGACCTTTTTTCAGCACCTCCTAAGTCATGACTGAAAAAAGATCTCACGTACCTTTACTTGATAATTAAAGATACGTAAGATCAACTCAATTGTTTCGTGTATCAGTGCTTGTTAATTTTTAAATTATTATGCACGGCTTTTACTGACTTCACCTGCGTCGCTAACTCTGTAGCCTTATCAGATTCTGACTTGCTATTGACCGTTCCTGTCAAGTCTACTACCCCCTGATCTGTACGCACACTTATGTCGCGCCCTTTCACACCCTTATCTTGAGCGAATGCAGCCTTTACCATCGTGGTGAGTGTTGCATCATCTACATACTGTCCTGTGGTATCAGTGGTTGTATCGCCGCAATAACCTTGCATTGGACCAAGTAATGACCCGACCAATACCATCATATTTGCAATTTTTAAGTTCATAATATTTCCAATTGATTAACTGTTGTCGAAATAGCGACAATCTAATTCACACGCAATTTTTCTTAAGGCGCTTGAACTACTTTCGCAATATCTGACTTTGCGTCACCGATAATTGCCTGAACAGATCCTAAACTTTTCTGAATACTTCCTCTCGCTTCAAGTTCTTTGTTGCCCACTGCTTTACCAACTGCTTGCTTGACGGCACCCTTAGCTTCCTCTGCACGTCCACTAATTTGATCTTTGTTGATAGTCATAATATTTCCTGTTGTAGATAGATTAAATTTTTCATCGACACGCGGCAAAGGCCACGTGATTACACGTTAACCACACATCCACAAGAGGTCTGTGCGTAGCCAAACCTATGAAAACGCTTTACTGATACTTTGAACTAACTCGGCGCCCATAAATTGCCCCCAGTTTTGCCTTGGCATAGACTTACCTATCATCCTGTACGAGGGGTATTTAGTTTCAAATTCTTATTCACTGCCTTTATTGCCTTGAAATCTATATTTACTTGACACATTTCTGATTTAACTCAACAAATGGTCTTTTCATGACTGGAAATGTACCTAAATCAACCTTATCGTCTTTGGATAAGGCCTATACTCAAGTTGATTAAATTAATTGAGAAAAGTATGAAAACCAATCATGTCGTAATATGGATAGACCATAAGGAAGCACACGTTAATTACTTTGATTCGAGTAAAAATGAATTAATTAAAAATGCGTCTACGCATACGCACTTACACCACAAAGCCAATGAGATCGGTAGCGGTAAAGCACCAGAGGACCATCAGTTTTTCCATAAAATTATTTCTGCAGTCGCTGATGTGAACGAAATTTTAGTCATTGGTCCAGGGTCAGCTAAAGGCGAATTGCTCAAACACGCTGCTGTGCATGACCCAGTGGTTGCTAAAAAAATCATTGGTGTTGAAACAGTAGATCATCCTACGGATGCTCAAATTACTGCTTATGCTAAATCATATTTCAACCGTATAGACAAGCTTAAAAGTAATTCGCCGTAGCTGGATTTTAGATTTGCATTTTATGAGTGCAGTTAGTCTAGATGAGATAGAACTTCATTAATTGGATCATCTCATCTGCTAAATAGCTGGCTGGCCAGCTTAGGAATTTTGCTCTAACGTCCAAGATCCTAGACCCGAGGTTGCAACCAATATCAACCCACCAGCGATACTCATATTTTTCAAAAACATAATTTGCTGAATAGCCAATTGATCTATGGGCGCGGCCCAGAAATTATGAAATAAGACTGCAGTAACAAGTGTGAATATCGCTAATGCAAAAGCGGCTGATTTGACCCTATAGCCTACAACAATAAATATGCCCCCCAATAATTCGAGCCCTGCTGCAACCGTAGCTAACACCTCGGGTACGGGAAGTCCTTTTGAAGCGATATAAGCTGCGGTTGCAGAAAACGTGAAGATTTTGGACAATCCAGAGCCGATGAATATCAGCGAAATTAAAAATCGCCCAACAAGTGCCACTAAATTTGTACCAACCGAATTCATATTTCTTCCTATATCTTTAGTTACTTCAGACCATTTTCTGGGCTAAGGTTTGCTTAACCAGTTTTAATACACCAGACCAATCACCCCAAATTGTTTGTCTAAATAATGTGACTTTGCCGTACCACGGGGAGTCCTTTCGATTAATCATCCAGCGCCAATCTGGACTAAACTGCAATAGAACCCACACCTCCTTACCCATAGCAGCTGCAAGATGAGCTACGCTTGTGTCTACACAGATTACCAAATCTAATGTTGCGCATAAAGCCGCAGTTTCAGAAAAATCAGTTAGATTTTCAGTGCAATCGATCAAAATATTATCTTGAAGTAATAGTCCTTTCTCCGCTTCTGATACATCTTTTTGTAGGCTTATGTAATGAGCCTCGCCAGGCAGGCACTCTATAAAATCAGCATAGGGCAAGCTTCTATATTTGTCATTTGCGTGCACTGCACTACCCCTCCAAGCAACCCCAATCCTAAGAGATGAGCGTTTTTCGCTGTGCTCGAACTGAGGCCTCGGTCTTATCTGAGCTAAGCGAGTCTCCCATTGCTCCACTTTGCGTGGATCAGATCTTATGTAGGGAGATCTGTCAAATTGTTCTTCAGTATTTATCTTCAATACCAAAGGCAAACTCATTAAGGGACAGCTTAAATCATACTCGGGCAACGGGGCACCCATTGCCAATAATAGACTTACCCCTTTTATTTGTTTAAAAAGTTCAATTAACTGACTTTGCACTACCAAATAAACGACCGCTCCCATTTCCATCAGTTGCGGAACAAATCTCACAAATTGAATGCTGTCCCCCAATCCTTGTTCAGCGTAAAGGAGTAGTTTTTTGCCCTTTATTTCGCCCCCTCCCCTCCATTCCCGGTTTATTTTTACGCCCTCCAATTGATTGCGAATTAAGTTCAACTCCTCGGCATTGGCGGGATTCCACCTCGCCTCATATCCCTGCCACCCTTGAATAAAATCCCCAAGTATCAAATTTAATAACGACTTATTCCATATGGCTTTGGGATGCTGAGGGTTAATTTTTAGACAGCAGCTATATGCTTCGTTCGCAGGACCCCAATACCCAAGGTCTTTCAGTAAATTTCCTTTGTTGACATAAACATCTATGTATGATTGATCGAGTTGAATACTGACGTCATAATCTTTATTTGCATCTAACCAATTCTCTAATTTTTTATTTACATTACCTCTGTTGTTGTAGGCTTTTGCGATGTAGGGATTAATAAATAAAACTTTATTTAAACTATCTAGAGCCCTTTCAAACTGATTAGTACTCTCAAATACATTTGCCAAATTTAGCTGAGCCTCCCAATAATCTGGCTTCAGGGATAAAGCGGCTTCGTAGCTAAGAATTGCTGCACTCCAGTTTTTCTGATCTTTGTAAACGTTCGCTAAGTTGTAATGTGCTTGTGCAAAATCGCGCTTTATCGTCAAGGCGCTTAAGTACCTTTGGGTAGCATTACCTAAATCGCCGGTTGCATGCTCTGCCAAACCCAAATTGACCATACAAGCAATGCTTCGGGGATTAATATTCAACGCTCGTCGCATCCATTCAACCCCCTTCTGCGCGTTATGCGTTTGATAGGCAATTAAACCCAATAAATGTATCGCCTCAAAGTTGTTGCGCTCAATTGACAAAACATGTTCGTACAAGTCCGCCGCCTCTTTGAATGCCCCCTTTTGATGTAAGTCAACTGCTTGTTGCAATAAACTCTGTATCCTCAAGGCAGACTTGGACGTCTCGCTCTTTGGGCGGGGGGTAACTGGTTTGTTGTAAATCGGTCGCATTCAATCATTCAAGGTCGCGGTGGATGGTCGATCGTCTTTTACTGTCACTTTATTTTCTGGTTTTTCTGTAAACTAGAGGATTCAGTAAGTACATTAACTATAGTTCATTTAAGGTTTTCTCCATGAGCATTCAAACAGTAGGAATCATTGGCGCTGGAACAATGGGAAGCGGTATTGCGCAGGCCTGTGCTGTATCGGGTATCAATGTCATTATGGTTGATATTAAACAAGAGGCCTTAGACAAAGGGGTTGCCACTGTATCCTCGAGTTTAGACCGGTTGATAAAGAAAGAACAATTAACCACTGAACAAAAAACTGCGGCTCTAAAGAAAATAGTGACCGCCACTAATTACGAGTCCCTCAAGAGCTCACAACTCGTCATCGAAGCAGCTACTGAGAATTTCGAGTTAAAAGTAAAAATACTCAAACAAGTCGACAGCTTTCTCCCACCTGAAGTTATTATTGCTTCAAATACCTCATCGATCTCCATCACGCAGCTTGCCTCCATAACGAGCCGCCCAGATCGATTTGTAGGTATGCATTTCTTCAATCCCGTACCCATGATGGCACTTGTAGAGATTATTAGAGGGCTTGATACCAGTAATCAAACCCATAGTGCGGTTGAGGATTTAGCGAAGACCCTCGGTAAATCTCCTATTACTGTTAAAAACGCTCCTGGCTTCGTGGTGAACCGTATATTAGTTCCCATGATTAACGAAGCATTGTTTGTTTTAGCTGAAGGACTCGCTTCCCCAGAGGACATTGATCAGGGCATGAAACTTGGGTGTAACCATCCCCTTGGCCCCTTGGCTTTAGCAGACCTAATTGGCCTAGACGTATGTCTTGCGGTTATGGAGGTATATCTAAAGGAATACGGGGATAGCAAATATCGTCCTTGCCCACTTTTAAAAGAACTTGTTGCTGCGGGTAGATTAGGGCGCAAAACCAAACATGGTATTTACAAATACGATAAATAAATCTTAAAACTGGCGCTCTGGCATTTTGATACGCATGCCTTGCATTTCGCTAGTTATTCGTATTTGACATGCCAGTCGACTGTTTTCCTCTCTCGGGGAAGCTACGAAATCCAACATTTGCAGCTCCTCATTTGTAGCTTCCAAAACAGTCCCCTGCGGTGCAAAGTCAATGTAGCAGTGACATGTACCGCAGGCACAGTTACCTCCGCATTCACCTACAAACCCATCTAGTCCAGCTCCTTGTACGCACTCCAGTAACGTTTGTTCTTCATTCGCATTGAGCTCTTCTTCTGCGCCATTGGGCTGAGTGATAAAAATAGTAATTGACACAATAATTTCTCCAAGCTTAGGATCATATTAAAAAGGCTTAAGCCTCATTTTAATGATCTTCCCAGCCTCTTTTGTTTTTTTGATTTTTACACCCGATAATTCACTTATCCAAAGAATCCTCAACTCCACCACATATGACTGCCCCTCAAGCCCCGAATACGCCCCAATCTTCACGACTTAATAAGCGAATGGCAGCTCTCGGTCTTTGCTCTCGTAGGCAAGCAGATGAGTGGATTGAAAAAGGCTGGGTCAAGGTCAATGGATATACAGCTGAGCTTGGACTTCAAGTCACCGAAACAGATAAGATAGAAATTGACCAAGGTGCAAAATACCAACAAGACCGACAAGTCACGATTATTTTGCACAAACCCGTAGGCTATGTAAGTGGTCAAGCCGAGGACGGGCATACGCCAGCTATTAGCCTAATTTCGGCGCAAACTCATTGGCAAGCAGACCCAAGTTCAATGCGTTTTACGCCGACTCAACTGAGAAATCTTGCCCCGGCGGGTAGACTCGATATTGATTCAGTTGGTCTTCTCGTTTTAACTCAGGACGGTAGAGTTGCTAGGCAACTTATCGGAGAAGATCACTCTATGGAGAAAGAGTATTTAGTTCGTGTGGAATATCAGGGAATTACGGACAATGTCTCAACTCATTTCCCTAGTGAGAAGCTCTCCACCCTTCGCCACGGTTTGTCATTAGACGGTCAAGCACTTTTGCCGGCACAAGTGGATTGGCAAAATCCTGAACAACTTCGCTTTATTCTCACTGAAGGTAAAAAACGTCAAATTAGGCGTATGTGCGAACAAGTAGGGCTTCATGTGGTCGGGCTCAAAAGAATCCGTATCGGCAACATTGTGCTAGGACGATTGCCTGTTGGTGAATGGCGGTATTTAAGCGCAACTGAGCGCTTTTAGGCATCTACTGCATATTTACCCCTTTAAATCTCAAAGTACGCCAGGGTTCAAATTCAATTTTTTACACTTAAGCGTCCTTTTTAGTCACCGCAGGACTTGAAAATTACGTTTTTAGCCCCCATTTCGATTAAGTTATTGTTATTAACCGTTAATTTCTAATATGAGCAAACAAACCCATGCCTTTCAAGCCGAAGTAGCCCAACTGCTTCATTTGGTCACACACTCACTTTACTCCAATAAAGAGATTTTTCTGCGCGAGTTGGTGTCCAACGCTTCCGATGCTTGTGACAAATTAAGGTACGAAGCACTTCACAATGCGGCTTTATTTGAAGATCAGCCTAATTTAGATATTCGGATCAGTTTTGATAAAACTGCCAAAACCATCACCATTGCAGACTCAGGTATTGGTATGAGTGAACAAGAGGCAATTGATCATCTTGGAACTATTGCAAAAAGTGGTACTAAAGACTTTGTTGGAAAGCTCAATGACGATCAGAAAAGTGAAGCCAAGGATACGGGCTCTCTGATCGGTCAATTTGGCGTCGGTTTTTACTCTGGGTACATCGTTGCTGACCGTATAACTGTTGAAACCCGCCGAGCAGGCCTAAAGCCAGAGGAGGGCGTGCGATGGTCCAGCACTGGAACGGGTGAATTTGAGGTTGAGAAAATCAATATTCCCAATCGCGGCACTCGCGTTATCTTGCACCTCAGAGACGATGCGGACGAATACCTAAGCGCATGGAAAATTAAATCTATTGTTTCAAAATACTCAGATCATATCTCTTTGCCTATTCTTATGCTCAAAGAAGAGTGGAAAGAAGGCAAAGATGATCAACCTGGGGAAATGGTTGTAACGAACGATTGGGAAACTGTTAACAAGGCGAATGCACTTTGGTCAAGAGCGAAGAAGGATATTACTTCTGAAGAATATTCTGATTTCTACAAGGCTATCAGTCACGATTTTGAAGCTCCTCTATCCTGGAGTCATAATAAAGTTGAAGGCTCGACGGAATATACCCAACTACTATACGTCCCAGCTAAAGCTCCTTTTGATTTATGGAACAGGGACAAAAAAGCCGGAATCAAGCTCTACGTTAAACGCGTCTTCATCATGGACGATGCTGACGCCCTTATGCCGTCCTATCTCAGATTTGTAAAGGGAATTGTCGATTCTGCGGATCTACCACTCAACGTTAGTCGAGAACTGTTACAAGAAAGTCGTGATGTAAAAGCAATTCGTGAGGGTAATACCCGTCGCGTACTCTCGATGCTTGAGGACCTTGCCAAACACAACACCGCTGCCGAGGATGCTGACGCACAAGCCAAAGACGAGGCCGGTAAGTACACCACTTTTTACAATGAATTTGGTGCAGTTCTTAAGGAAGGTTTGGGCGAGGATTTTGCGAATAAGGACAAGATTGCAAATCTACTCCGCTTTGCGAGTTCAACAACTGACACAGTCTCGGTCTCATTTGCTGACTACAAAGCTCGCATGAAGCCTGAACAGGAGGCAATTTATTACATCACAGCTGATAGTTTGGCTGCAGCTAAGAATAGTCCTCAACTTGAAGTTTTCCGCAAAAAAGGAATCGAAGTCCTATTAATGACCGACCGCGTTGATGAATGGGCTCTTGGCTTTTTAAATGAATTTGACTCAACACCTCTACAAAGTGTTGCAAAAGGTGCAGTCGATCTCGGAAAACTTCAAAACGAAGAGGAGAAAAAGGCCCAGGAAGTTGCAGAAGAAACTTTTAAGCCTATTCTTGCTAAACTAAAAGAGGCTTTAAAAGGTAAGGCTGATGATGTGCGAATCACATCACGCTTGGTCGATTCCCCTGCATGTTTGGTCGTTAAAGACCAAGGCATATCACTTCAAATGTCACGCATGCTCAAACAAGCCGGACAAGCTGCCCCCGAGGTTAAGCCTATATTAGAAGTCAATCCCGAGCACCGACTTGTTAAAAAACTAAGTACCGAAGAAGCTAGCATTCACTTTACTGACCTTGCTCATATTTTGTTTGATCAGGCTTTATTGGCAGAAGGCGGATTGCCTGATGATCCCGCAGAATACGTAAAACGTGTCAATGCGCTCTTAGTTTAGTTTTTAAAACCTTTGAGGCTGCGGATCCGAGTTCGGATCCCGCCTCTTTTTCACTTCACTCCAAAAGAAGCTTACCTCTTAAAGACCTAGGTGGTTAATCTAACTTGCCCATATGTTTCACTAACTCGGCCATCTTTTTAGAGTCTGCCTGAACGTACTTCTCAAATTCCCCAGTATCCATATATTGCAACGGACTTCCTGCATTTGATATATTCTCACGTACGCGTGAGTCGCTTGCCACTACCTTCGCCGCGGCTTTAATTTTTAATGCTACTGAGTCTGGCACTCCTGCGGGCAAAAATAATCCAGACCACTGGGCGTACTGCACGTTTATACCGTCTTCTGCCAGTGTGTGTACATCCGGAAGCAACTCAAGTCGATTACTACCCCACTGCGCTAAAGCCCTAAGCTTTCCAGCTTTGATATTTTGTAGAACTGTTGCTGGACCGGATGCGACAGCATCGATTTGACCACTGAGTAAGCCAACTATAGCCGGCCCAGCACCCGTAAACGGTACGTGTGTAAAACTAACACCAGCCCCCATCTCCAGCATCACCATAGGTACATGCATTGTTCCGTAGTTACCAGAGGATCCGTAGTTTATGGCTCGCGGCCTCTTTTTAGCGTCTTCTAAGAAATCTTTTAGATTTCGCCATGGTGCGTCCGCTCTAACTACAAGCACAGTTGGATCGGCGGTGAACCTTGCGATGGGCTTCAAATCTGACAATGCAAACATGGGATTGCGCCCGACAATTACATCTGCCTCAGGTATCACAGTAACTGAGGAAAGTGCTAAAAGCATTGTGTACCCATCGGGCTTTGAGCGCGCCACAAACCCCATACCAATTCCCCCTCCTGCACCGGCTCTGTTTTCCACGAGCACAGGCTGACCTAACTCACGACCTAACGCCTCTGCTACTGGTCTTGCGACAATGTCAGCAACCCCCCCTGGTGGAAAGGGAACCACTAAGGTGATGGGTTTCACAGGAAAAGAAACTGGTTGGCAAAACCCGTATCCACCCCACGCGCTAATTCCTAATATAAACGCCAGTGTTGCGCATCGATAGCAACGGGACCATATATGAATCCATAGATCTTTATTTTTTTGCAACTTGACTCTCCCTTTAGTAAGCTTAGCTTTTTTATACCGCCTGTATTTACAAGTTTAGCCATCACTACGTATGCTTTTATCAAACTACTAAACAGGGCTCATCCATAGCCTCAATTTGTTCATTAAGTGTATCAATTTGTGTTTGCCAATAATCTGGACTCCAAAACCAAGGAAAATTAATTACAAAGGAGGGGTCATCAGCTCTTTTAGCCAGCCACGCACTATA
Source organism: uncultured Burkholderiales bacterium (assembly GCA_903896615.1). Lineage (GTDB taxonomy): Bacteria > Pseudomonadota > Gammaproteobacteria > Burkholderiales > Burkholderiaceae_C > Limnohabitans. The sequence continues at coordinate 7,490 of CAITYM010000110.1, read as the reverse complement.
GTGAATGAGCCTTAGTGTTCTAAGAGGTTCAATCAACTGCAACTCACGCATATCAAATTCACGCAAACTACAGTAGCCTTCTAACAATACAGATAACTGGTAACTTCTCTCGCGCCTATCACCACTTTGAAGCATCCACAGATCCTGTATAGCGGGCCCCATTCGCGCATCGTCTAGATCCACAAAATGTGGCCCCCCCTCCTCCAACTCCAGGGGCGTCCATAGTATGTTACCCGGGTGGCAATCCCCGTGTAAACGCAAATACTGAAATGATTCTCGCATTGCTAGCTCTACCTTCGCTAAGGCTTTGTCACAAGTATTTATCCACCTATCTTTAAACTGCTCTGGGATACATTCCAGTTGTATTAGAATTTTCTGTGGCTCAATCCCTAGCGTTTGAGTATCAACTGATTCCCTATATTTAAAGGTCTTAGCTTGTCCAACATTGTGAATCCTTGCTAAGTACCTGCCTAGCCAACCTATTACTTCCACGTCATCTAATTCTGGTGCTCGTCCGCCTTTTTGAGGACAGACACTAAACAAAAAATCTATCTCGCACTTCAACCCTAATCGTTTAGTGCTGTGTATAGTTTGCCCGTTGAACCGTAAAGGCGCTACAACCGGGACCTCTTCTTGCAAAAGCTCTTGTGCAAAATCGTGCTCTTCCCTAATTTGCTCCTCGCTCCAGCGACCTGGTCTATAAAATTTAGCAACTACTCCTGCACCCTCGTCAAGCATAGCTAAATAGACACGGTTTTCATAAGAACTTAAGCCGCTAAGACGCCCATCTAATTCGAGTCCCAAAGCTCCTAAAGCATCAAGTATCAGGTCCGGCGTTAAACTCTCATAGGCATGCACCCCTCAAACTCCCCACACGATTGGATGCCCTTGGATTTGACAGGTTTTAAGCATTTCGAGAAAAGGAATAACGCGTTGCTTGATCGTGACAGGATCAACTGATTCATCGGCATGTGAAGCGCCAAATTTATCTTCTTCCCCATTCTTATTTCTCGTATGCTCTGCAGGAGCCGCATGTTCACCAATCCCGTTAATCCGGATTACATCCTCCAGTATCTTTACTGCGTGGCCCATGTCGCTCACTTCGATAATGCCCTTGGGTTCTGGGTCCTTGCCAATTAAGGACAAAATAAGTCTCCCTCCCTCCTCCAACATAATGAGATCGCCGCAAGATTTTGATTTAAATTTGAACAGCATCTGTTTTTATCCTCATAGTTAATTTATCATTTAATGCGCTATTTGACTGTCTAATATTTTCATAATACACCTATTGAACGCATTTGGCTGTTCGTATTGAACCCAATGGCCTGCATTAGGTATGACATGAAATTCTCGTAAATCACAATTTTGAAACCTTTGCCTGACCTGATCCAACTGCCCCTTATATAAACCGTCTAATTCACCCCATACTGTATAAACTGGACAAGTCCATTTTTTTTGTAATTCCAACATCACTGCACTTCTGGCAATTCTTCTTCGCTTTAATCGGTCTCTCTCCACATTATGAAGTTGTATTTGAATCGTCTGCTTATCAATCACACGCTCATCTGCAATCATCATTACTTTTAAATTATTCCTGTGGACTTCTTGGATCTCCATTGTGTTCATTTCAGGGCGTAATCCACGCAGTGTAAGCGGCGTATTAGTTAGCCCAAGTGCGGGTACTCCTATTAAAATGAGCTTGCGTATGCGGGTCTCATCTGTGGCCGCTATATATCCAGCGAGCAAGCCGCCAAATGAAAAACCAAGCACATCTATCGGCGAGCTGCCCAGTATCTCTTTCATACCCTCCATGACAGGCAACACCAGGTCGTCAACGTCAATCGCTTTTGGAGGTAGTCCAGACTCACCAAATCCAGGCAAATCAAGAGCCCAGACCTCTCGATTCTGACTAAGCATCCGTATATTTTTCAACCAGTGCGTCCAACTCCCACTTCCCCCGTGTAGAAGCAATACCCTTTCACTTGCCCCAGGATTCCAAACATGCCAGACCTGCTGTTCGCCTTGCACCTTTATATCGACTCTCTTGGCAAGCTTTTCTAGCGTTAGCACAGATTCTTCGCTATTTTTCGGATCCAATCTTTGTGTCCTCCAAAAACAAAAACGCCCACTTCTATTTCTAAAAGTGGGCGAACATGTTGGTTGCGCGAGCAAGATTTGAACTTGCGACCTTTGGGTTATGAGCCCAACGAGCTACCAGGCTGCTCCATCGCGCGTCAGATTCTCTATTGTAACTTGTATTTGTATTTTATGCTTCAGTATTTGGCACTTCTTCAGATATATCTGGACGATCTACTAATTCCACTAATGCCATCGGAGCGTTGTCACCAACACGGAAACCCATTTTCAAAATTCTTGTGTAGCCGCCTGGTCTTGTTTGATACCTGGGGCCTAATTCCGCAAATAACTTAACAACATTTTCTCTGCTTCGCAAACGATTAAAGGCTAGTCGCTTATTTGCAAGGGTTGGTTCCTTTGCTAATGTAATCATTGGCTCTACTACGCGACGGAGTTCTTTCGCTTTAGGAACTGTTGTCTTAATAGCCTCATGCTCAATCAGTGAGTTCATCATGTTACGCAGCATCGCCAAGCGGTGCTCGCTAGTTCTATTGAGTTTTCTTAGTCCGTGTCCGTGGCGCATATGTTTTCCTTCTTTGATTTTCCCCTTGCCGTACTAGGTACAAGGGGTGGACTGATTTGATTTAAAACGCGTCAGTGCTCTTCGCGTTTGCGGCAAGCAAATTAACGCTTGTCGAGACCTGCTGGTGGCCAATTCTCTAATTTCATACCCAGTGTGAGACCACGAGAAGCTAGAACTTCCTTGATTTCATTTAAGGATTTTCTACCTAAATTTGGCGTTTTGAGTAATTCGTTTTCTGTTCTTTGAATTAAATCACCAATATAGAAAATATTTTCTGCTTTCAAACAGTTTGCTGATCGAACAGTTAGTTCTAACTCGTCGACCGGACGCAGTAAGATTGGATCGAACTGTTGGGCATTTCTTGGTGATGGTGAGTCGAATGCTGCTAATTCGCTGCCTTCTAGTTGAGCGAATACTGCCAACTGCTCTACCAAAATCTTTGCCGAAGCTCTAACAGCATCTTCTGCTGTGATAGCGCCATTAGTCTCAATCTCGATGACCAAACGATCTAAATCAGTGCGTTGCTCAACACGCGCATTTTCTACGCTGTAACTGACACGTTTAACAGGAGAAAAAGATGCATCAAGCACAATTCGACCAATTGATTTGTTAGGCTCATCACCGTATCTACGCACCGTACCTGGAACGTATCCACGTCCTTGCTCTATTTTCAGTTGAATATCGATCTTTCCGCCATGTGATAGGTTGGCTATTACATGCTCAGGATTAATGATTTCGACATCATGAGGAGTTTGGATATCAGAAGCAATGACTGGGCCTTCGCCCTCTTTACGTAAACTCAATGTCACTTCATCACGGTTGTGTAATTTAAATACTACACCCTTTAAATTCAAAAGGATATTAACTACATCCTCTTGTACCCCGTCTATTGAAGAATACTCATGCAGAACACCTGCAATAGTTACCTCAGTCACTGCATGTCCAACCATAGAGGAGAGCAATACACGACGGATAGCATTACCTAAAGTATGTCCATAGCCACGTTCGAAAGGCTCTAGAGTAACCAATGCACGGTTATGGCCTAGTTGCTCAACGTTAATCGTTTTTGGTTTCAACAAGTTTGTTTGCATTCTTTTTTCCTCTCAACACCCCCGGCTCGTTACACCGGTAAGGCTGAATTTTTTACCCCAAGTTACTGCTAAATTGGGAACTTCGAAGGCTAACGTACGCCTAAATTATCGCGAATACAGCTCGACGATCAATGATTCATTTATATCAGCTGCAAATTCGTCACGGTCTGGGACCTTTTTAAAGACACCCTCGGACTTGTCAACATTAACTTCAACCCAAGCTGGCATGCCAATTTGTGTTGCCAATTGCAAAGCCTCTAATACCCGACCTTGTTTTTTCGATTTTTCACGCACCGCGACTACATCACCAGTCTTAACCAAGTAAGACGGGATGTTGACTTGTTGGCCGTTTACTGTAATTGCTTTGTGAGAGACCAATTGACGTGCTTCTGCGCGAGTAGATCCAAATCCCATTCGGTATACAACGTTGTCCAATCTTGACTCAAGTAGGAATAACAGATTTGCACCTGTATTACCTTTTTGACGGTCAGCCATTGCAAAATATCTACGGAATTGACGCTCCAGTACACCGTACATACGTTTTACTTTTTGCTTTTCGCGAAGTTGCAAACCAAAATCAGAGGTTCTCTGACCTGATGTACGACCATGTTGGCCAGGTTTGCTGTCGAATTTTGCTTTGTCGCTTATGGAGCGTCTAGCGCTCTTAAGGAAAAGATCTGTGCCTTCACGGCGTGAGAGTTTGGCCTTAGGGCCTAAGTAACGTGCCACTTGAACATCCTTTAAATCATCTGCTTACACGTAAAAGTGTAAGGAGCCATTGGTGAATCACCAATAGCGGTGGGCTTTTAAAAAAAATTAAATGCGTCTACGCTTTTGAGGGCGACAACCATTGTGAGGAACTGGGGTGACATCAGCAATAGATGTGATGCGGATACCCAGTGCAGCTAGTGCTCTGACTGATGATTCGCGACCGGGCCCTGGGCCTTTGATCTCGACATCTAGATTTTTGATTCCCTGGTCCATTGCTGCGCGACCAGCAACCTCTGAAGCAACCTGCGCTGCAAAAGGAGTTGATTTACGTGAGCCTTTGAAACCTTGACCACCAGAAGAAGCCCAAGACAAAGAATTGCCCTGGCGATCGGTAATGGTGATGATCGTGTTGTTAAAAGACGCATGCACGTGTGCTATGCCGTCTGCAACGTTCTTGCGAACTTTTTTACGGACACGTTGTGCTGCGGAATTGGCGGGTGCTTTAGCCATAGTTATGCCTCAATTATTTCTTCAGAGCTGCAGCAGCCTTACGAGGGCCTTTGCGCGTACGAGCGTTAGTACGGGTACGTTGTCCCCGCATAGGTAGACCTCTGCGGTGACGGAACCCACGATAACAGCCAATGTCCATCAAACGCTTGATGTTCATCGTTATTTCACGTCGTAAGTCACCTTCAATGGTGAGAACACCAATTTGGTCGCGGATTTTTTCTAAATCAGAGTCTGTTAAGTCTTTGATTTTTTTAGAATAAGCGATACCACACAACTCACAAATTTTGCGAGCGCGTGTACGGCCAATGCCATAAATCGCAGTCAAGCCTATTTCAGCATGCTTGTGCGGGGGAATGTTGATACCAGCGATACGTGCCATGTTATTCCTCTATTGTCCTGTTCAGAGTTAGCCTTGACGCTGTTTGTGACGTGGATCAGTACAAATGATTCTCACGACACCTTTGCGACGAATTACTTTGCAGTTGCGGCACAACTTTTTGACCGAAGCCGAAACTCTCATATCTTTCTCCTAAAAACTCTTTTGCATTTAATTCCATAACTTACGCTACAGAATCCTTGAACAACTTACTCAAACTACGCCTACTTTGCTCGGAAAACAATCCTTGCTCTTGTCAAATCGTAGGGCGTCATCTCCACCGTAACCTTATCTCCAGGCAGTATGCGAATGTAGTGCATTCTCATCTTGCCAGATATGTGACCTAAGACCACATGTCCATTCTCCAACTTGACCCTAAAGGTCGCATTGGGGAGATTCTCAACAATCTCACCCTGCATCTGAATGACATCATCCTTCGCCATTCCTTTTAAGCACCTAATGCAGACTTAAAATTCGCTTTCTTCAGTAGCGACTCATACTGTTGACTCATTAAGTAGTTTTGTACTTGAGCCATGAAATCCATAGTAACAACTACGATAATCATGAGAGACGTACCTCCAAAATAGAAAGGTACGTTATATTTCAAGATTAAAAATTCTGGCAATAAACATACAAAAGTGATGTATACAGCCCCTGCAAGAGTTAACCTGATTAAAATTTTGTCAATGTACTTAGCTGTTTGATCACCAGGCCTAATTCCAGGAATGAATGCTCCAGACTTCTTCAAATTGTCAGCCGTCTCTCGACTGTTGAACACAAGGGCGGTGTAGAAGAAACAGAAAAACACAATGGCAGTAGCGTAAAGCAAAACATAAATCGGTTGTCCTGGAGACAATGCCGAAGCTATATCCTTTAACCAACGCATTCCATCACCTGTGCTGAACCAACTAACAATCGTTGTTGGTAACAAAATAATGGAAGAAGCAAAAATTGGAGGGATAACGCCTGACATGTTTAGCTTCAAAGGTAGGTGAGAGGATTGCCCTCCATACACTTTATTACCAACCTGTCTTCTTGCGTAATTTACCAATATCTTGCGTTGACCACGCTCAACAAACACAACAAAATATGTAACAGCACCAACCACCAACACCACAAACAAGGCGACGATGATACTCATTGCACCGGTTCTAACCAACTCCAACAAACCGCCAATTGAGTTTGGAAGGCCAGCAGCAATTCCGGAAAAAATCAAAATTGAAATCCCATTTCCCAGCCCACGCTCTGTTATCTGCTCTCCCAACCACATCAAGAACATTGTGCCCGACGTAAGGCTCACCATTGCAGTTACCCTAAACCCGAAACCAGGCGTAATGACCAAACCTGCAGATGATTCCAACGCCAATGCTATTCCCATTGATTGGAAAAGCGCTAGACCCAAGGTACCGTATCTTGTGTACTGAGTAATCTTACGACGGCCAGACTCACCTTCTTTTTTCAGCTGCTCAAAGCTGGGCACCACGTAACCCAACAACTGCATAATGATAGAAGCGGAAATATAGGGCATGATTCCAAGTGCGAACACCGTAAATCTAGACAAAGCCCCACCAGAGAACATATTGAATAAACTCAATATTCCACCCTGTCTACCGCTAAATAGTTGCTGCAATTGTGCTGGGTCAATACCAGGCACAGGAATGTGAGCGCCTAAGCGATAAACAACCAGAGCCAACAACAAGAAAACAAGTCGGCGACGCAAGTCCCCGTACTTATCTGTTTTTCCTATTGATGCGCTAGTTACCACGAACTTTACTTCCCTATTAAGCTACTGATCCGCCAGCAGCTTCAATAGCTGCTTTAGCACCAGCTGTTGCGCCGATGCCGTTTAATTTGACAGCTATAGTTATCTCGCCAGTTTTGATGACTTTGACAACCTTAGCCATTTCTGCAACCAATCCAGCTTTTTTAAGAGCCAGAACATCAACATCGGGCAACCCCAGTGCAGACAATGTAGCCAAGGTAACTTCAGCGTTATATTTGAGCAAATGCGATTTAAATCCTCGCTTTGGCAAACGTCTTTGAAGGGGCATCTGTCCGCCCTCAAATCCAACCTTGTGATAGCCACCTGCACGCGATTTTTGTCCCTTGTGCCCACGACCAGCCGTCTTACCTAGTCCAGAGC